>DATCOK010000154.1:0-10418 GCA_036564765.1 Candidatus Acidiferrum sp.
CCAGCGCGGTGTGCGGCCCGGCTCCGAGAGACCCGGTCGGCAGCCACACGGTCGCTACGCTGCCTGCAGGCGATTCTTGGTCGTAGCTCATCTGGCCGGCGAGCACGAGTTGGCCCGCCCCCACTCTCTGTTCGTAGGCAAAGGCGGTAGCAGGTGCAGACAGCAGATTCGAACCGGAGCCCGGGTGACGCGCGCCATCTGTGAATTCGAGCCGCGCACGCGGCTGACGCGGGCGCCCGCGATCTCTGCTGGGATCGAGACTGACCACCTGCGCATCGCCCATCCATTCGAGAACTGGACGCGTAGCGGTCGCGGAGCGCAGCACCCACTTCCAGTCATCGCCTTCAGCGGCGACATTCACGGGCTGCCGGCGCAACTGGTCCAGCGACGCGAACATGGATTCCATTTCGACGCGCACGACGGTGGTGATATTGGGATTGATACGGACGTGCTTTTCCAGCGTGGGCAAAAAGCCCGCGAGCGTAACGCGCACGGTGTACAGCCCGGGCGACAATTTCTCCGCCTGGAAAATTCCTTGCGTGTTGGTCAGAAAATCCCGCGCGGCGTTGATTCCCGACGCTTCTGCCAGCAACTCTACCGAAGCGCCCATCTGCGGCGTGCCGTGCGCGTCCAGAACCACGCCAGCAACTTTGCCCGGCGCGCTTTTCTGCACAGCCTTCAACTGCGCGCTCGCGGTGTCCGTGATAAGCGACACTCCCGCGACGGACGCGGTCAGCCCCAACACCAGGGTCCCGAGATTCAGGAGCCTGCTTGGCTTCACTTGGCGGTACCTCCGGGTGTTACGTTCGCCGCGCTCTTGGTCTCCACGGGATTCTTTACCGTGAAGTCCGCGGTGCGCGAGATGGTTTGATTCGACAACGTGTCCGTGGCGTTAATCTCCAGCGTGTATTTTCCCGGCGCGAGAGTGGTCAGCGGCAGCAAGCGCTCGATAGTGATCTGATCGCCGGTCTGCTTCATTTCGTCGGAAGTTTCCTTGAATTGCAAAATCTGTGCGCCACCCTTTTTCACCGTGTATTGGAAAGTGGCGTTGGACTTGTGGGTCTTGTCATCCGGCTTCAGGTTGTAAACCTGCATGTAAATTCCCAGCTTGTCCGCGGTGGTGAAATCGCCTTCCATGCGCGGGCGCACTTTGGAGGAGCCCAGCACGAACTGACCGGCGCCGATCTGTTTCGCGGGGACGTGTTCGATCTGGTCGGCGAGAATCAGGGAGCTGGATTCGAGCTTGTCGTCTTCATAGCGCGGAACTTGCAACCGCGAATTGACCACGCCTACGTTGCCGCTCTGCACGTCTTTAATGACGAGGTCGAGGCGGTACAATCCGGGACGCAGCGGCACAGCCTTCTGATAAATCGATTGTAGCTTCACCGATTGCTGGAACAGAGAATCCGGAAAATCGCGGCTCACGGAGTCTTCAAAGGTCTGCACCACGCGGCCAGTCAGGGTGCTCACGCGGCCAAACACGTTGATGGTTGCGGAGTGCACGCCTTCCTTGGACTGGAAGGAAAGTTGGTTGTTGGGGATCTGCACCGTTACCGGCACGAGCACGGTGTCGTTGGTTACTTTGAGAAAATCAGTGCGCCAGTTGAAATGTACCTGGTCGCGCACGATGCGCGAAGTCACGATGGCTTCCAAATCCTTGAACTTCACCACCGGCGGCTTGAAAGCGTTGGCGTAAGCTTCAAGTCGCGTGAATTCATTCATGCTCTGGGGGGTTCCGCCTAGCGTCGTCGGCATATTCGTGCCGTCCGAACGCGTGAAGCGGTCGGTCTTGGAAGCCAGGCCCATCTGCTCCAACTGGCTCAGACCCGCGCCAGGGACGTGCAGCAACGCGTCCTTTTCGGAGGGGTCCATGGTCAGGTGGTATTCACCGGAGCCGCTGGGATCCACGAACTCCATGATGACGTTTTCGCCCATGCCCTCGATGTAGCGCCACCGCCAGGTTTCCCACGGATAGGTGGATGTCGAACCGCCGCCTTCGTCCATGGGCCGGTCATAGGTACCGCCCGTTGGGTGACTTTCAATCTCGTCCGGCGGACCCCACACGATGTACATGTGGCCGCGATCCGTTTTCCAGCCGGGAATGCCCGAAGCGTAATGCTCGTTGGCGTAGGCGATGCGGCGGTAGTGTTCTTCCTTGAATTCGTTGTCGGGTAAATCCGGATTGGTACTGCGGCGCAGCCAAAACTGCTCAATAAACTGCTCGCGCTCTTCGTTGGTGGCCAGCTGGCCGAAAGCGTTGCGCTCCTCCGGGGAAATAATGTAGACCACGTCCTCGTTGAGCCATTGCTTGTAAGGAGTGTCCAGTTCCTTTAGCGTCCTCTTAATCTTTTTCTTTTGGGCCTTATCCAGCTTCTGTTGCGCGGTGGGATCCTGGCGATCCGGACCTTCCTGCTGAGCGCGCACAACCGGCAAAGCGAGCGCGAAAACGGCAAACGATGTGACGAGGGTGCGAGCTACCCTGAACATGGAAATACACCTCAACTCTGGCAAGCGAGGATTCTAACTCCGCCCAAGGCTGGCGTCAATTGAGTAATCCCCTTCATTTTGTGACACTTGTCCCCGATTCGCTTAGAATCCCGGGGCAAAAAATTAGTTGCCTGGGAATTTTGTTGGACTGTTCTAAGGTACAGGAAAATCTGTACGCGGTTCGTTCGCGTGGATGCGCTGGAACGGCATGGAAGTTAGGTTTTTCTCAGGAAGATGAAGCAAGGCTCGAGCCAGAAGTGCCAGGCGTCGAGAGGTTATTGCAGGCGCTGGTTTTGCAGGTCGGAGCCAACCAGGCTGTCGAAGATGGCCAGGACGTGGCGGCGGTATTCCACCATGCGGGTGAAGATGTCGCGCAGTTCCGGTTCGCGTTCCGCTTCACGATGCCATTTCAACATCACTGCGGTGGGCACTTCGATGTCGCGGCGCAGCTGCTCGGCGGAGTGGCCGCGGAGAAATAGTCCGTAGAAAAACGCGGCTTCACGCTGCGGCAGATCAAAATCCTGCAGCACCACGGCGGGCATGAATTGTTGCGACGTAGCCATAAAGAAAATGCAGTTTACCCAAAAGCGGCGCGCCGTCAAGTAGGACTACCGGTTTTCTGCCGCTTCCCAGTCAACCCCTCGGTTCGTTCCGGCCCGGCCAACCGTCCGAGACTTGATGCCGTCCGCGTTAAGATGCTGGAAGAGCAAGCCGGGATACTCCCGGGGTTCACGCGGGCCGCCGAACTGGAATTTTTATCGCTGAGGCCGTACAGTATTCCTTAGCTCAAACTGCATAGTTTGCGTCACCGCTGGAGATTGGGAGAAAGCCATGCGTCACGTACAAAAATTTTCCGCCCTTTTCATTTTATTCGGTTGCGCGTTCGTACTGCTCTTTCTCCCGTTGCCGTCGGCTTCGCGCCTGAACTCCCCCGCGCCGCCGCAGTCTTCCGCCGACGAGCCCGTTCCTGCCTATCACACCGAAGCTCCCACCGGTACGCTCCCAGCCACCATGAGTCCCGATAATTTTCCTGAGCCGCTGGTGCAGAACGCGTACACCGTGGCGGCCCGCGTCAAGAAAGTGCTCTACCAGGAGCCTTGCTATTGCCACTGCGATCGCAGCCAGGGCCATGGCAGCTTGCTGGATTGCTTCGTCAGCAAACACGGTTCGGGCTGCCAGATTTGCATTCGTGAGGATCTGTACTCCTACGAGCAGACCCGCCAGGGCAAAACGCCGGCGCAGATTCGCGAAGGCATCATCCGTGGCGAGTGGCAATCCGTGGACGCCACGAAATATCAAAACCCGCTGCCCGCCGCTCACAAGTAATTCAAATTTTCCATGCCGCAATTTGTCTACGCTGTTCCGTCGTCCCTGAAAGGTGCTTCGTGAAAAATTATCGCTTCCGTCTTTCCATTCTGATCGCATGCGTGTGTCTGATCGCTTTTGCCGGGCTGTTCCTGGCCTCGCGCGCCGCGGATACTGCTTCCTGGGGCTTCTCGGAGAGCAATCTGGATAAGTCCTGCAAGCCTTGCGACGATTTTTATCGTTACGCCATGGGCGGCTGGATGAAAAATAATCCGATCCCCGCCGACCGCGCCGCCTGGAGCACCAGCGCCGAGCTTCAGGAAAAAAATCTCGCGGAACTTCGCAAAATTGTCGACAGTTCCGCTGCGGCCAAAGCTACGATTGGCTCCAACGAGCAAAAAGTCGGCGACTTCTACGCCAGTTGTATGGACGAGCAGGCCATCGAGGCCGCGGGCATCAAGCCGCTCGAGCCCCAATTCGCCGCGATCGCGGCGATGAATGATAAAGCGGCCCTGCTGGCGGAAGTGGCCGCTCTTCACAAGCAGGGCATCCAGGCCGTTTTCGATTTCAGCTCCACGCAGGATTTTGCTGACAGCACCAAAGTGATTGGCGACGCCGACCAGGGCGGACTCGGCATGCCGGACCGCGATTACTACACGCGCGACGACGAACGCAGCAAGACCCTGCGCGCCGCGTATCTCGCGCATGTGGCGAAAATGTTTGAGCTGGCTGGCGACTCGGCGGAAAAATCGGCTGCCGAGGCGCAGACAGTCATTACCCTCGAGACCGCGCTAGCCAAGGCCTCGCTGACCAAAGTGCAGTTACGCGATCCGCAAGCCAACTATCACAAGATGTCCGCTGCGCAACTGAAAGACCTCACGCCGGATTTTTCCTGGAACTCTTTTTTCTCCGAGGTCGGCTTGCCGGGACTGTCCGAAACAAATATCGGCCAGCCCGATTTTTTCAAGGAGATGGATCGCCAGCTTGCTTCCACACCCATCGCCGACTGGAAAACCTATCTGCGCTGGCATGTGATCCACGAAAACGCGCCGGCACTCTCGAATGCGTTCGTGCAGGAAAATTTTAATTTTTATGGCAAGCAGCTTACCGGTACCGCCGAATTGCAGCCGCGCTGGAAGCGCTGCGTACAAGCGGTGAACGCCAACGTTGGCGAAGCGCTCGGGCAGGTGTACGTCGAAAAGTATTTTCCGCCGGAAGCCAAGGCCCGCGCCAAGCAAATGGTCAGTAATCTTCTCGCGGCGCTGCGTGACGACATCCCCACGCTTTCCTGGATGACTCCCGAAACGAAAAAAGCCGCCATCGACAAAATGGAGGCCTTCAACGTAAAGATAGGCTATCCGGATAAATGGCGCGATTACTACGCGCTCAAGATCGAGCGTTCGCCTTACGCGACGAATCGTCGCCGCGCCGAAACGTTTGAAAACGCGCGCGAGCTTTCTAAGATCGGCAAACCCGTCGATCGCAATGAGTGGGGCATGACGCCGCCGACGGTCAACGCTTACTACAACCCGCTGATGAACGAAATTGTGTTCCCCGCCGGCATTTTGCAGCCGCCTTTCTACGATCCCAAAGCCGACGACGCCATCAACTACGGCGGGATGGGCGCGGTGATCGGCCACGAAATTTCCCACGGCTTCGACGACGAAGGCTCGCAGTTCGATCCCAAGGGCAACTTGCGCGACTGGTGGACGCCTGCCGACCGGAAAAATTTTGATGAGCGTGCCACCTGCGTCTCCACGCAATTCGACGGCTACGAAGTCGAACCGGGCTTGCACCAGAACGGCAAGCTGGTTCTCGGCGAAAGCATCGGCGATCTCGGCGGACTGGCTATCGCCTACGCCGCCTACGAAAAATCGCTGGAAGGGAAGCCGCGCCCGAAGGATATCGACGGCTTCACGCCAGAGCAACGCTTCTTTCTGGGCTGGGCGCAGGTCTGGGGCGCGAATCAACGCCCGGAGGCTGCACGCCTGCAAGCCAACACCAATCCGCACCCGCTCGCGCGGTTCCGCGGCAACGGACCGATCTCCAACATGGCCGCATTCGCGAAAGCCTTCGGCTGCAAAAAAGGCGACCCCATGGTGCGCGAGCAATCCTGCAAAATCTGGTAGCTCGCCGAGGTACGATGGGGATTTTGCAAATAACCGAATCGCGATCCCCAGGTTGCTTTTGGCGGCGCGGAGACGGTTTGTTTCTACGAGGTTGAAAATTGTTCCAACCAGACCTCTTGAAGTCCAAAAATATTTTCATCACTGGTGGAGGGACCGGCCTGGGGCGATCGATGGCCCTGCACCTCTCTCACCTCGGGGCGCAGCTCTTCCTCGTCGGCCGACGCCCTGATCCGCTGAAGTCCGTCTGCGACGAAATTCAGAAAGCAGGCGGCACAGCGGCCTACGCCGCCTGCGACATCCGCGATTACGCGGCCGTCGAAGCCGCCGCGCAAACCGCCGACAAAGAAATCGGTCCGATCAACACGCTCATTAACAACGCCGCCGGTAACTTCATGGCGCGTACCGAGAAACTCACTCCCAACGCGTTCAATGCCGTGGTCGGCATCGTGCTCCACGGAACTTTTCACTGCACGCAGGTGTTCGGTAAGCGCTGGATTGAAAAGAAGCAGCCTGGCAACGTGCTAAGCATCGTCACCACCTATGCCGCGGCCAATTGCGGCTCCGGCTTCGTCGTGCCGTCTTCCTGCGCCAAGGCCGGCGTGCTCGCGCTTACCACTTCGCTCGCCGTCGAATGGGCCAAGTACAACATTCGCCTCAACGCCATTGCGCCCGGCCCGTTTCCCACCGAAGGCGCGTGGTCGCGGCTCATGCCCTCCGCGAAAATGGAAGAGGATCGAAAAAATTACAATCCCATGAAGCGCTTCGGCCGCCACGAGGAGCTGACCAACCTCGCCGCGTTTTTGCTCAGCGATCTGTCGCCGTACATCAATGGGGAATGTGTGGTGATTGACGGCGGGCAGTGGTTGCGCGGTGCCGGAGAATTCAACGATCTGGCCACGCTGCCGGATTCGGCTTGGGAGGCGATGGAAGCGGCGCGCCCAAAGAAATCCTGACCCGTGCAGAAATTAAATTGCGAAGTAAGAAAGTGGAAGAACACCTGAAGTAGAAAATCCAGGCAGCGATCTCGCTGTCGTCGAAACCGCTATTCCGGCAAAGCCCGCTTACGCAATTCTACTCGCAACTTCACCGTGCCAATCGTTTTGCCGCCCGATTCCGCGTGCACCGTAACTTCCTGAATTTCATTTTTCTTCGCAGCCGCATCTACGGTCGCCGGCAGACTAATTTCCACTCGCGCCGCATCGGTTTGTTTTGCCCCCACCGAAAATTTCCCCGTGCCGCTCTGCACCGTCCAGCCCGCTGGCAAGTCCGCCGCCAACGTAAATTCCTGTGCCTTGCCTGTCTCGTTGCGCACCCACAACGGAATTACCAGGGTGGTTCCGACTTGTAGGGCAATTTCCGGCGGCTCCGGGTGCGGCAAGTGCGTCAATCCATGCGCCCGCCGAAACGCCGCATAAAAACTCCATGGCCCCGCGAGCTCCACGGGAAATTCCGGCCGCGCGGCTTCCGCCGCTAAATCCGGCCGCTGAAACGCCACCGCATCGCCGGTCACATTTTCAAACATATCTCCCGCGGCCGCTCCGCCCACCAGCGACTTGCCGCGGACAAAGCGAATGCCGTCGCTCCAGTAACCTTCGGTGGTCATCATCTTTTCGAGTTGCGCGTCGCTCAAGGGCTTCAGCGAATCCGCCATGGATTTCGATTGCGTCTCGTGCGCCAGGTAACCGTCCAGTGCGATGCGCCAGTAAGCGTGCTTGTTCGACTTGGAAATATCCTTCACCGAATATTCCGGGCCCAGACCGCGAAAAATATCTTCCTTGTCCGCATCCGGAAAGTAATAAATCTTCTTCGGCTGCCACGGGCGCAGATTATCGAGCAGCGCTTCGAGCCTTTTGGTCGGCCCGGACAACTGCTCGCCGAACGCCGCCGGATCGCCGCTCAAATCAAACGCCTCCGTAGCCAGCACCCCGGCCGCCTGGTGATCGCCGTGATCTTCGCCGATAAATGTTCCGGGTAAAAAGGTGAGTACCACTTCCGGCCGCGTCAGGCGCATCAAGCGCACCAGTTGCTGCAACGCTTCGCCGTGATTCCAGTTCGAAAGCGACTGCAGAACGTTCTGCGATGCGGTGTCTTTGCCGTCAAGGAACCACGCGTCCGCGATGCCCAGCAACGCCAGCGAACGCCGCGCCTCGATTTCGCGCACCGCTCCCAGCGCCGCGGCCTGTTCGCCGCCCACTTCGTTCGCGCCGCTGCTGCCGCGCGTGCCGTACACCACGGCAACGCGTTTGCCTTCATCGATCGCCCGCGCCAGATACGCCGTGGCCGCCCCTTCATCGTCGGGATGCGCTACCACCAGCAAAATATCCGTCTTGTACCGCGCGTCGGCGGTCTTCAACGGTTGCGCCGCCGCGGACTTGTCACTGTGCGCCGCATCCTGCGCGTTGACGAGGCGCGCTCCAACGAGTCCGCCAAGGACCAAAATAAAAAACGTGGCAACGACGCTCAACTGGCGAATTCGCTTCATCTTTTTCCCTTCAACCAGCAATAAACACACTTCAACCCCGACCCAGTCAATCACAGACTAGGGTCCCGCGAAAATAATCTGTTCAGGAAATTTACGCCTTGGCTTCCGCAGCCTGCTTCGATCCGACCGAGGGAGCTTCTTCGCGCGCCGCCCGCTTGATGCGCGCCGCTTTGCCTTTCAGTTCGCGCAAGTAATACAGCCGCGCGCGCCGCACCTTGCCGCGTCCCACCACGTCGATGGAGCTGATGGTCGGCGAATGCAGCGGGAAGATGCGTTCGATGCCCACGCCAAAGCTGACGCGCCGCACTGTGAAGGTCGCGCTCGATGCCCGGCCCTTCTTCGAGATCACCACGCCTTCGAAAGCCTGCAGGCGCTCTTTTTCCTTCTCGCCTTCGCCTTCCTTCAGCCGTACGTTCACCCGCACGCTGTCCCCCGGACGAAACTCCGGCAAATCTTTGCGCAGTTGCGCGTCATGCAATTTTCGAATAATCGGATTCATTGTCTATTCCCTGCAGACCCGCTCAAGCGGCGCCAGCACACCAAGGCCAATCCGTAATTATAGCCAATCCGGTACCACTCCCGCTACCCCTTTCACTGGCATGACGATCTGGCTGTCTCGACAAAAAGCTAGATCGCCGCTATCGAAACAACCTCGATCTCACCGCTTCTTCCGATCTCGCGACCGCTTCCGACGCATGCGGAAAGCGCATCAGAAAACTCGTCCATCAAAGCCAACCCCTCTGAGTCGAAATCGTTTTCGGCTTGCAGGATAATTTGTGAGCCGTCCCAGAGGCACGTTACATTCTTATGCCAGGGCCGATGCTTGAACTCATCGCAAATATCTCGAGCACCCTGTGCGCCAGCATTTGGATCGATTCCTTTACAGGCCAAGACTATTCGATACATTCAGCAGCCACCCATAAGCAATTCAACTCAGGAATCCCGAAAATCCGGACGATTCTTCTGCGCTTTCTCTAGTGCCGCATTGCGTCTCCAGGCTGCGACTTCAGCGTGATTGCCGCCGATCAGCACGTCTGGAACTCTCCAGCCGCGGTATTCGGCAGGGCGCGTGTAGTGGGGAAAATCGAACTGAGGTCGCACGCCCTGAGCAGCCTCCCGTGACGCTTTTTCTTCTGCGACCGGAATTCCTCCCAACTCCTGAGACGCGCTAAACGATTCGTTCTGCGACGACGCTTCATTTCCTAACGACCCGGGCAGCAAGCGCGTTACGGCGTCGACAATCAGCATTGCCGGCAGCTCGCCACCACTCAATACAAAATCGCCTATGGAAATTTCGTCGGTGGCCAGGTGTTCCGCGATTCGCTCGTCGACGCCTTCGTACCGCCCGCAAATCATAATCATCCGCGACAATTTCGCGAACTGTCGCGCCGTCGCCTGACCGAAGCGTTTTCCCGAAGCCGACAGCAGCACAATCGCGGTGCCGGGTTCCAACGGTTTTTTACCCGCGACGTCGCCGACCGACGCACCCAGCAAGTGCTCTACGGCCTCAAACAGCGGCTCCGGCTTCAGCACCATCCCCTCGCCGCCGCCAAATGGGCGGTCATCCACGGTGCGGTGGCGGTCCTTGGTGAACACCCGCAAATCCTGGACGTTCACTTCAACGATGCCGGTCTCGCGCGCCCGCCGCAAGATGCCGTGCTCGAGCGGCCCCACAAAAAACTCCGGGAAAATCGTAATCAAATCAAAGCGCATCGATGTTTGGTTTCATGACAGAACCACTACTCGGCATTCAACTCGCGCAAACCTTCCGGCAATTTCACTTCAATCCGTCGTGCCGCGGTATCGATATTCCGGCAAATATCCTGCGCCAACGGAATCAACAACTCCCCGCTGCCGCTTTCCACTTCCAGAACCGGAGTGCCTCGCAGGCCTTCACCTTCGCCGGGGAACTGCACCTCACGCACCGTGCCCAAAAATTCCGGTGCTTCCGCCAACGAGCAGGGCGACGACGCCAGCACCCCCGCCGCACGCCCGACCTCGAACACCGCGCACCC
>DATCOK010000155.1:0-2131 GCA_036564765.1 Candidatus Acidiferrum sp.
AAATTGTGGCCCTCGACACCATGAACTACTGGATCGAGCGCAGCAATTCGGAGTTGCGCGAAACCCTGAAGCATGTCGACATTCTAATGATCAACGACTTCGAAACGCGCCAGCTTTCGAGCGAACACAACCTACTGCGCGCTGCCAAGCATATTTTCAAGATGGGTCCAAGTACGCTGGTCATCAAGCGCGGTGAGTATGGTGCGCTGCTGGTGGATAAACGCGGAGTGTTCTGCGTCCCTGCGTTTCCGCTGGAAGAGCCCCATGACCCGACCGGCGCGGGTGACAGCTTTGCGGGTGGTTTTATGGGGTATCTCGCGAGCGCGGGACAGAAGAGCGATGCGGCGCTGCGTCGCGCGATGGTCTATGGGTCGGTGCTCGGCAGCTTCGCGGTCGAGAAATTCGGCCTGGATCGCGTCCGGACACTGAAGCGCAATGAGATACACGCCAGAGCACGGCACTTCGCGAAATTGACGCAATTCAAGTTGTAACTTGTAAACTTCTCTGGGGTTGGCACCACAGGGAAAATGCTTCCTCTCAACGCCATAATCGTACGCCTGTTGTGGGCGGCGCTGCTGGGCGCGGCCATCGGCGCGGAGCGTAGCGTCCACCGCCGGCCATCCGGCTTGCGAACGGGTATCTGCGTTTCCGTTGGGGCTGCGTTTTTTACGATTCTATCTGTCGAGTTGGCCCGCCGCACCGGAGACACCAGCACGACGCGCATCGCTTCCAACATCGTGCAAGGCATCGGATTCCTGGGCGCGGGAGTAATTTTGCGCGAGCGCGGCAGCGTGACCGGCCTGACCACCGCTGCTACGATATTCGTGGTTGCGGCGCTAGGAATGGGCGCAGGCACTGGATTATTTCGGGCCTCGGGAATTGCCTGCCTGCTGATTTTGTTTGCGTTGATATTTCTGGTTTACGTTGAAAATTGGTTCAATCTGAAGCCGCGTTACATGCTGTTTCGCATCTCCACGGAACCGAACGTGGATCTGGTGCCGGAAGTGCACCGGATTTTTTTCGACATTGGGGTGGCCCTCGATAATTTCCAGGTTTCGATGGCGGGGCAGAAGAATCTCATCCAGTTTGACGCGGACATCAGCCATCGCAAACAGGAGCGCGTCTTCGTGGCGTTGACGCGGCCGGGAATCACCTGCGAAATGTTGCCGGTGGAGAGGCAGCACGAATGACGGCGCGCTCCAGTAATTTTCCGGCCACGCGAGAGATCAGCTCTATGGCACCGGCCACTCGCAAACCGCCAGCTCTGAAAGCAGGAGATGCGGTTGTACCGTTCGCGCCAGCCTCCCCGGCGGAAGCGGCGCGGATCGACGCAGGAATCGGGGAATTCAAAAGGCTGGGCTTTCGCGTTGCTGAGCGGGCCGCATTATCCAACGAAGGATATTTTGCCGGATCGGTCCGCGCGCGCCACGAGGAACTTATGGGCGCTTTGTGCCGCAGTGAGATCAGTGCGCTGGTCGGCGTGCGCGGCGGCTACGGTTCCAACTACCTTCTGGACGATCTGCAGATTCCGAAGGAAGAGACTCCAAAAATTATTTTGGGCTTCAGCGATCTTACTTCGCTGCAGATGTATCTATGGCAGCGCGCGCGCTGGATCACTTTTTACGGCCCGATGTTCGCCGCGGGTTTTGACGCGGGGGCCGGCGTTGCAAAAGGCTACGACGAGCAATCTCTAATTGCCGCGCTGCAAAATTCGAGCGGCGGTTGGAAACTCAACCTACAGGGCGAAGCGCTGTCCGCCCGAGAAGCGGAAGGGGTACTGCTCGGCGGGTGCTTGACTCTTGTGGAAACGGCCATCGGAACTCCCTGGGATTTGCAAACCGCTGGTGCGATTCTGGTGCTGGAAGATCGCGGGATGAAGCCGTGGCAGGTGGACCGGGCCTTGATGCACTTGAAGCAAGCAGGCAAATTTGCGGGGGTTCGCGGCATCGTGCTCGGCGATTTTCCGGAATGTGACGCGCCGTTTGCGGGCAGCCCCACCGTCCGCGATGTTTGCCGGCGCATTCTTCAGCCGTTCGGCGTGCCCATAATTTTCGGAGCGCCGGTGGGTCACACGTGGCGCCCCATGTTGACCTTGCCATTGGGCGTGCCGGCGCGACTATCCGCCAAAGGA
>DATCOK010000156.1:0-2648 GCA_036564765.1 Candidatus Acidiferrum sp.
CCCGCCTTAGTGTAGTTGTACACGGCGTTTCCCTCGGTAACCATGCCCACCAGGGTCATCAGGATGTTGTCGTATTCGTGCGCAAAATCTCCACTGACCTCCGGAAAACCGCTTTGCGCCGGATCAAAGGGCACCTGGCGATTGGCGATTCCGGAATTCACCAACCATCCCGAATTGATGTTGGCCGACGGAAAAGAATTTTGTCCCGAGGAGCTGTAGTTGCCGATGAAGCGGAAATAAACCCCGAATTGGAACGAATGATTCCCTTTGCTCCACGAAAAATTGTCATTGAGATCGTGGACCGGAACATGGAAAGAGGTGGAGCGCGTGAACGCCACGGGCGAAGTTAATCCCGCCAAGGTTACCTCCGGCTGGTCCGAAATTCCGGCGCTACCACCGGACTGCCGGGTGAATCCGTAGTGGAACACGTTGACTTTTGTCGGAGACAAAACCGCCGAGTACCCGATGACAAACCCGCGACTGTTATCCAGCAAAGTGGTCGCCGCCGGCTGGCCCGGGAATTGCGGCGCACCAGCCTGCTGATCGCCCTGCAAATTTCCACGCCAGAAGAAGGAATGTTTGGGAGACAAAACATAATCGAATCGCGCGATGTAGGTGTCAAAGCGGCGCGCTTCACTGGCCGCAAAACGAAAACCGGAAGTGTTGAGATTGTCACCAACGGTAGCGTCGTTCGCCTGCGGATAACCCTGCAGCAGTGCGGTGATCGCCGCGCTGTTCCCGATGCCCAGCGGATCCATCTGCTGGATGTCGTTGGGTGACAGAGTGAAATTATTTCCCTGGGCAGTTGTGTAAGTCAGATTACCGGCGCGCAAGCTGGCCGTGGGAACCGTTTGGACCACGCTGACGGCTTCGCGGTCATGCCGCCCTTCATAGTTCAGAAAGAAAAAGAAGCGGTCTTTCAGGACCGGGCCTCCGACCGATGCGCCGAAAAGATTGCGAATCAATTGAGAGCGCTTATTCGGTTGGCCGCCCTGCAACTCCGCCAGCTTTAGAAAGTAATCGTTCGCTGCCAGGGCGGTGTTGCGGTTGTATTCGTACGCTGAGCCGTGAAATTGATTGCTGCCGCTTTTGGTCAGCAGCGCGACCTGCGCGCCGGCCGAGCGCCCGGCATCCGCGTTGGCATTGCTGGTGGTGACGCGAAATTCGGAAACGGAGTCCTGCGTATTGCGCAGTACGCTCTGGAAGGCGAATCCGTTGTTCTGGTCGTTTACGTCTACGCCATCGAGCGAGACGTTGGATTGATCGCTGCGCGCGCCGTTCACCGCGCCGCTGCGCGTGTCGGAGGTGGCATCCACGCGGTTACCAAGAAACGTTACACCCGGTTGCAGGCTCAAAAGTTCCACCACGTTGCGCGCCTCAATCGGTAGCTGTTCCACCTGTTTGGTATTGAAGCTGTTCCCCAGTGTGGCGTCGGTGGTATTCAGCATGGGCAGTGCGCTGGTCACCTCGATGCGTTCCGCGGAACTGGCGATCGGCAGGTGGAAATCCATCGACGCGGGCAGGCTGACAATTAGATTCAAATCCGCCTGCTCCACCGTGCCAAAACCGTTAGCGGAAGCGGCCAGCTTGTAATGGCCGGGAGCGAGTTGAAGAAACTGATAAAAGCCGTCCTTGTCCGTAACCGCGTCGCGGGAAGCGTTTATATCGAGCTGGGTGATCTGCACCTGCGCGCCGGCGATGGCTGCTCCGGAGGGGTCGGTAACGTAGCCGCGAACCGAGGTCGTGGATTGGCCGTATCCACTTGTGCCCAGGCAAACAAACAAGAAAATGAATAGACCAACGCGCTGAATGGCTAAACGCATCGCAACTCCCGGATAGATTTTTTGTGTAGCGGACACCTGCGACCAAGGAAAAAAATTGGAGCAGCCGTGCACGCTAACGTTTGCAAAGCTGGCTGTCAACGGGAAAGTGGACGGATGATGGGGACTGCGTCGCTAGGTAACGCGCGTGATAGGTACAGAATTAGAATATCTTTTATCGCCTCGCTTGGCCCGACCTGGGTTCGCACGTTGTGCTGGGCGGGCAGCTTTTCGACGAGCTCAAAGGACGAACGGCTGCTGTTCCTCTGAATAATGCCGTCTGCTAGAAGTCTCATTTTCTAGATTCTTGGGAGCCCGGTCATCCAGGCGAACCTTCATCTGCTACGATAATTCAGATCGAAAAGAAATGCTGCAATCCAGCCCACTTAATTTTCGGCGCGCAGTCATCTGGCTCGGGCGCATTGTGCTCGGCTGCATCTTTATTTATGCTGGCTACTCGAAAGCGTTTTATCCCAACCACACGCTGTGGCCCTGGTTCTTCCTGACGTTTTCCATTTCCACCAATCTCGCGAACTTCGCGCTGCAGGTGGCCGCCTTCAAACTGCTTGCGCCATGGGCCGTCGATTTTGTCGCGCACACGTTGCCGTTCACGGAAATGGCGCTGGGACTGCTCCTGCTCATCGGCTGGAAGCTGCGCATCTGGGCCACGCTGCTCACCGCCATCATGCTGGGCTTTTTCTTCGTGGTGTTGCGCGCCTATCTGCTGCACATGGACATCAACTGCGGCTGCTTCGCAACTCCCGAACCCATCAATCTGAAAAAGGTTCTGGAAGACGCAGCCATGGCGCTCCTCGCCGTGCTCATGAC
>DATCOK010000157.1:0-8991 GCA_036564765.1 Candidatus Acidiferrum sp.
GCGTAAATGTTTTTTGTTTTTGCGGTATGCAGCGCGGCGTCGATGGCCGCGCACACCGCGTTCAGGCCGGCGGCCGCGCCGGAGTCACAAATCATGGCGGTGCGATGAACGCCGGTGATTTCGCCGGCGTTATTGACAAGGCTGGCGGCGATTTTTGTGCCGCCAATGTCGACACCGACTATGAAAGCGTTTTGATTGCGAGCAGCCATGAGACGAATTGATTTTCTCGTGTTCTTACGCCGGGACAACCTCGGTGGGCCGCGAACCGCGTAAGGCGTAATACAAAATATAGAGATAGCAAATCGCCGGAATGATGAAGGCGTGGTGAATGCCGATGCGATCGGCGAGCGCGCCTTGCAGCACGGGAAGAATCGCACCGCCCACGATCGCCATCACCAGCACGCCGGAGCCGTCGCCGGTGAGCGGGCCAAGCTTGGCGATGCCGAGCGTGAAGATGCTGGGGAACATGATGGAGTTGAAGAGACCGACGAGAATGATGCTCCACATGGCCACGTGGCCGGTGGTGGACATGGAGATGAGCACGAGCAGGCACGCGGCGATGGCGGCGGCCGCAAGAACCGTGCCGGTTTTTACTTTTTGCAGGATGGCGGAACCGATGAAGCGGCCGACCATGGCGCCGCCCCAATAATAGGTGACGTACTTGGCGGCGGCAAATTCCGGCAGGCCGCCGATGTCGGGTTGACCAAAATAATTGATCAGAAAACTGCCGATGGAAACTTCAGCGCCAACGTAGACGAAGATGCCGACCGCTCCGAGAACCAGATGGGAATATTTCCAGACGCTCTTTTTCGGGCCGGCGCCGTCGTGGCGGACGGCTCCCGGAATGGCCGGTAATTTGAACATGGCGATGAGGAATCCAAACAGGATGAGGGCAACGCCGATCACGATGTACGGAAGTTTGACGGAAGAGGCTTCGTGAACGCGGTAGGCCTGCAGAGCGGTGGCGGAGAGTTGGCGGGTTTCCTCGGAAGTCTTGGAGGCGGCGTTGAGAATAAAGAAACCACCGATGTACGGCCCGATGGTAGTGCCCAGAGAGTTGAAGGCTTGGGTGAGGTTCAGGCGGCTGGAGGCGGTTTCCGGAGGGCCGAGGACGGCGACGTAGGGATTGGCGGCGACCTGCAAAGCGGTGATGCCGGCGGCAAGAATTATGAGCGCGCCGAGAAATAGCGGGAAGGAAGCGACGCTGGCGGCGGGGATGAACAGGAGCGCGCCTACGCCCATAGTCATGAGTCCCGCGACCATGGTTTTTTTGTAGCCGATAGCGTCGACGACTTTCGAGGAGGGGATGGAAAAGATGAAGTAAGCGGAGAAAAATGCGAACTGGATGAGCATCACCTGGGCGTAGTTCAGATCGAAGACGGATTTGAGGTGCGGAACGAGAATGTCGTTGAGGACGGTGACGAAGCCCCAGAAAAAAAAGAGGGCGGTGACCATGGACATGGCGGCGACATTGGTGGATTTGGGCGCGTTGGAATAGCTGGTGGCCACGTCGACGCTAGAGGTGTTGGCAATGGCCATGGATCATCTCCGTTCTGTGTTCAGCGTGATGGCTGGAAATGCGGGTGTGAGAAAGGCGATGGTTGCGAATTCGGATTTGGTCAACCAGTCCGTCCTGTGAGGATGAGATTCGGAGGACGATGATGACATAAGCGGTGGCGTAGAAAAATGGGATTGTTGGGCTCTGGGCCACGCCGGTCGGCACTGGAGCTAGGGAGTTTCCGGCTCGGTCGTGATGGCTTCGACGGGCAGGACGACGACGACTTGAGTGCCGGATTCGCCAGAGCGAATTTCGAAAGTGCCGCGGAATTGGCGGACGCGCTCTTCCATGCCGCGGATGCCGACCCCGGATTTAGCAGCGGTCATTTCGCGTTGCTTGTCGAGAGGAATGCCTTTGCCGGCATCGCGAATTTCAAATTGCACGGAACCATTCGCGCGAGTCAGGTGGATGGCGGCGTGGGAGCTTCCAGAGTGACGATGGACGTTGGTGAGGCCTTCCTGGACGACGCGGAAAATCACCAGTTCGAGTTCTCGCGGAAGGCGGCCAAGGTCTTCGGGCAAGCTGAGATCGACCTTGATGTTGCTGCGCTCCGAAAAGCCTTCGACATACCAGCGCAAGGCAGAGGCCAAACCGGATTCGTCGAGTAGCGGGGGATGCAGGAGGTACGAGAGGGTGCGGATTTCGCGGGAGAGATCCTCGGCCAACTGGCGGCTTTGCGCGGCGAGACTGACGACGCGAGGATTGTCTCCGGCGACTTTTTGCAACGCGGAGAGATTCATGCCGAGGACCGAGAGAGTCTGGCCGGCGTGGTCGTGCAGTTCGCGAGCCATGTGGCGGCGCTCTTCATCCTGGGTGCGCAGAAGGCGACCGGTTAATTCACGCAAACTGAATTCCGCGCGGCGGCGCTCGGCGACTTCTGCTTCAAGCGCAGCGGTGCGTTCGGTAACTTTCTTTTCGAGGCCGTCGTGAGATTTGCGCAGCGCTTCCTCCGCCATTTTCAACGCGGTGAGATCGGTAATAAAGGCAGCGATTTCCGGTTCGCTGCCGGAATGTTCGATGGTGGCGGCCCCGATGAGAATGGGGATGCGGCGTCCGCTTTTTGCCTGATAAACTTTTTCGTAAACGTCGCAACGGCCTGAGGCGCGCAATTGATGGATGGCGCGGGCGTCGGCTTCCGCAAATTCAGGAGGAGTGAGTTGGTCCCAGCGCACTTCTCCGGCGGCAACCTGCGCGGCGGTGTAACCGAGGGTGTCGAGGAAACTGGAATTGATGTAATCGAGGCGGCCGTGAAAATCGCCGATGACCATACCAAAGGGATTGGCTTCGATGAGACTGCTGAAACGTTTGGCGGCGTGGGCCAGTTCAGTTTGCTGGATTTCACTCTGCAACAAGCCGGCAATGCGATTGCCGATCAACTTGAAGAAAGTCTCGCTCTTATCGTCGAACGGGATGCGCGGGCTGACGCCCAGAACGAGGACCGCGGTAGTGGAGGAACCGCGAATCGGAAGCGGCAGGACGTAGGCTTTGGTTACGGCCTCGGGCCAAGGGGAAACAATCACTTCGCCAAATCGCTGAGCGACGTCGTCGAGGAGCCAGGGAGTCTGCGAGCGGACCGCCAGAGCGAGCGGCCATTTTTCGGGATTGGCGATAGCATGGGCTGAGGAAGTGCAGCCAGCTTCCTGAACATGTCCATCCGAGATGAAACAGAGGACTGCGAAGGGCACGTCGGCGGGATTGTTTTCGAGAGTTTTAACCAGGCCTTGCGAAAGCTGGAGAAGAGGACGCGAGCTGGATAGCGCGGCTTGATCCTGCAGTTCGCCTTCCGAGGTTATGGAGAGAAGAGTGCGGAGGCGGCGATCGCTTAAGACTTGCTCGGTGGTTTCACTGCAGACAACGAGAGTGCCTTGGGGCACACCGCTGGCGTCAAAAATGGGGCTGTAGCTGTAGGTCCAATAGACTTCTTCCAATTTTCCGTGCCGATAGATGGGCACCAGCTGATTGATGTTCCAGGTGGATTCGCCCCGGTGCATGACTGCTTCAATCTGCGGGCCGATGATGGGCCAGATTTCCGGCCAGGATTGCGGGCCGCGTTGACCAACGGCGGCGGGATGTTTGTCTTCGCGAATGCTGGGGCGGTAGCCGTCATTGTAGAACTGGATCAACTCGGGCCCCCACCACAAGAACATGGGGTGCCTGGAGGCCAGCAGCATGTTCACGGTGACGACAAGGATGTCGGGCCAGGAGTCGACCGGTCCGAGCGGCGTCGCGCTCCAGTCATAAGCGCGAATCAATTCGGCCATTTCTCCCGAGCCGATGATGCGCGAATAGTTTTGGGGTTTAGGCATGCAGTTTAGAGTCTTAGATTACGGATTCCGCAATCAAGCGCTTCCTAAGCGGAAGCAAACGGGAGGAACGAGCAACGTACGTTCATGGCCACCGCGCAAAGCCTGCTTGAAGTTATTTAACCAGTAGAACGGCGCAGGCGCAAGGCTTGCGACCCGGTCACGTAGCGAGGAACATTTACGGTAGAAGAGTTTCGTAGGGTAAGCCACCCTACGTAAAGACGGGTATGTGCACGCGCAATTCGAAGGGTTAGCGTTGATAGGAAGTTGTTGTACGGCCATCTTTACCTTCGAGTGAGGACATGCCCAAACAGATCCTAGTGGTTGACGACCAAGAATATATCCGGAGAGTCGTGCGCGCCTTCATCGAAGAATCGCGGGAATTGCAGGTCTGCGGCGAGGCAGTCGATGGAATGGACGCTCTGGTGAAAGCGGAACAATTGCATCCGGATTTGATTATTCTTGATTTATCGATGCCGCGGATGAACGGGATTCAGGCGGCCGCGAGGTTGAAGAAGATGCTACCGCGTACGCCCATCGTGCTGTTTACATCGCATTGCGAGGCGCTCGGCGGTTGGGACACCCGGAGCGCGGGAATCGATACGGTCGTCGCGAAGGACGGGCAAACTTCGCAACTGGTCGAGCGCGTCCAGCGTCTTCTGGAAGCGGCCGCCTGACCCTTTACTAAATCGCCTCGACAGCACGACGGTTTTTTCCCCCGACGTAATTCTCTCTCACATTTCCTTCAAGTTTACTTTCGATAACACATCATCGTTCATGACTATTCTGGCGAGATTGGGTCATATCGCTTAGCTGCTACTCGTGTCGCAAGGTCATCATCGGGTCGACGGATAGTGCACGGCGTGCGGGGATATACGTGGCGGCAAGAGTGACGGCCACGAGAGCCGCGGGAATAATTAGATACAGAAGCGGTTCGCTGACGTGCAAGCCTCGGAAGATTGCGTCGAAGATTTTCGGCAACGGAAGTGAAATGGCGAAGCCGATGGCAGTGCCGATGAGGGCTATCTTACTTCCCTGCCACAAAATCATGCGCAGCACATCGGCCTTTTTGGCTCCGAGAGCGAGGCGAATGCCGATCTCATGGGTGCGCTGGCCGACCGATTGAGCGACCAGTCCATAGATCCCGACCGCAGCGAGGATCAGCGCAAGCAGCGCAAAAATGCCGAGAAGGCGAGAGAACAGAGTGTCCCCGCCTTTTTGGCGATCGATGATGGAGGGCATGGTCTCGACGTGGGACAACGGAAGCTCGGCATCGACCTGGGCTACCGCGTTTCGAAGAGCAGAGGCCAGGGCACCGGGATTCTCGCCGGACCGAATCAATAATGAGAAAGATGAGATGGGCCGCTGGAAAAATGATTCGTAGACGGCCGGCTCTTCGCGGGTATCTTCCGAATAACTTTTGACGGTGCCACTAACACCGATAATTTGGGCCCACTGCAAAGGAACGCCGGGGAGATCGAGAGCGATCTGTTTCCCGAGCGGGTCAGCGTCGTGCAGGATGTCATGCACGAAAAGCCGATTGACGATGGCCACGCGGGGCGAGGCGCTATTGTCCGCAGCCGTGAAGGCGCGACCGCGTTCGAGGGGAATGGCGGCGGCAGTGAAGAACTCCGGGGTAATCACAAAATCGGCGGTGAGGAGACGTTCCGCGGCGGGGAGTTCCGGCTGGTCCTTAATACGAAGGGTAACCGTCCCGGCACCGGTGGCTGGAAGATCAGAGACCGCGGCAGCGGAGAGAGCACCGGGAATTTGTTGCATGCGGGAAAGAATCTCTTTGGAAAAGGCAATTTGCGCGGTTGCGTTTTTGTAGCGCGCATCGTCGAGAGCAACGGAGGCGGTGAGGAGCGGCGCGGGTTGAAAGCCGAGCTTCTGATGCTCGATGTGATAGAGGCCGCGAATGAGCAAGCCGGTACCGACCAAGAGAAATAAGGAGACGGCAATTTCGCCGCCCACCATGATGCTGCGAAGCCTGGTTTGCGAGCAGCCGGCGGAGGCGGTGCGGCTTTCGGATTTGAGGCTGCTGTTGATGTCGGTGCGGGCGGCGTTAAGAGCGGGGGCCAAGGCGCAGAGTACGGCGCAGAGCAGCGAGACGGCCATGACGAAGAGGAGTACGTTGGAGTCGACGCGGAAGCCCACGGCGCTGATGGCGTCGTTGAAAGCCATGTTGGCGCGGACAAATTTCACGCCCCAGTAGGTAAGCACCAGCCCGAAGAAGCCGCCGAGGATGGCGATGACAAAACCCTCGGTGAGCAATTGGCGGACGATACGTGCGCGGCCGGCGCCGAGGGAGATGCGCATGGCGAGTTCCTTGCGGCGGCCGGTGGCGCGGGCCAGTAGTAGTCCGGCGACGTTGGCGCAAGCGATGAGCAAAACAAATCCAACGGTAGTCATGATGACCGCCAAGCCAGTGGTTATACCGAAATCGTAGATCAGAAAATTAGGGAGGGTGCGCACCGCGGCGCCCCAACCTTTTTCGAGATCGGGGTAATCGGATTGCGCGCGTTGGGCGAAGGTCACGGCTTCGGCGCGGGCTTGGTCGAGGGATACACCATCTTTCAAGCGGCCGAAAACATAGAGGGAGCGCTGATTGCGAGCAGTGGCGGTCTGGTCCGCGGAGTTGAGGACCAGCGGAGTCCAGAGTTCGTTGGTGAATCCGAGCAGGCGAAACGTGGAGGGCATGACGCCGACGATGTCGTAGTTTTCGCGATTGATGCGGATGGTGCGGGAAAGGACGGAGGGGTCGGAGCCAAAATTACGCACCCAGAGATCGTGAGTGAGGATGACCACGTGATCGCGGCCAGGTTGATCCTCCCCGGCTTCGAAGGTGCGGCCGATTCCCGGGGCGACGCCGAGGACGCTGAAATAATTGAGAGAAACCGCGGAGGACGAGATGGTCTCGGCGTGCTTATCGACGGAGAGACTGACGGTGCGGTACGCGTCGGCAGCGGCGACGCCGGAGAAGACGTCATTCTTGTCGCGCAACACAAAATAATTGGGCGCGGACATGGGATTGGAGTCGGGATGGAAACGCGGGCCAGGGTTGACCGCCGAGACGACCACCACGCGGTCGGGTTGATAGCCGGGCGTGGGGCGCAAGAGGAAGGCACTGACCATGCTGAACATGGTGGCGTTGATGGAGATCCCCAGGGTGAGGGTGAGAATGGCGACGATGGCGAAACCGCGGTTGCGCGCGAGAGTGCGCAGAGCGAAGCGCAGATCCTGGCTGAAGTGATCGAACCAGAGCCAGCGGCGCGTTTCGTAGAAACGTTCTTCCGTCTGAAGGACGTTGCCGAAGGCACGGCGGGCGGTGGCCTGCGCTTCTTTTTCCGGCAGGCCATGTTCGCGCAGGCGTTCGGCTTCCTGCTGGAGATGCGCTTCGATCTCGGCGCTGAAATCGCTGGAGGGGCGTTTTCGCCAGAACATGATGGGCGCTCCTTTCTAACGGACGGCTTTAACTTTCTTCGGACGGTTCCAAAACTCGAGCGATGGCGGAGGACAAGCGCTTCCACCTGGTGGTTTCTTTTACGAGTTGCTTGCGGCCGGCCGGGGTCAGCGAATAAAAGCGCGCCTTGCGATTGTTGGAAGAAGTGCCCCACTTAGCGGCAATCCAGTTGCGTTGCTCAAGGCGTTGCAAGGCCGGATAGAGCGCGCCGTGTTCGACGAGAAATTCTTCGTCGGAAGCTTGCTGGATGGCGCGGGCGATGCCCTGACCGTGCTGGGAACCGAAGATCAAGGTGCGGAGGATTAAGAGGTCGAGCGTGCCCTGGAGAAGTTCGAGGCGCTCTCTGTCTTCTTGGGTAGACATTTGACCCGATTGTGCGGCTGCTTGGGTAGAATGTCAACCCCGGCCATCGGCGGGAAATGATCAGGCACGCGGAGGCACTTTTGCGACGTGTAGAGTTTTCTGAAGATCTTGAACGCCGGTGGGCACCTTCTACCAGAACGAGCGGCAGAAAGTCGGGGGGCGACGGTAGCGCAATGGCGGTGATTGCGCCTAAGCTTGGAACTAGAGGAGGAAAAAATGCAGAAGCGGAAACTGGGAAATAGCGGGCTGGAGGTTTCGGCTCTGGGACTGGGCTGCATGGGGATGAGCTTTGGCTATGGGCCGGCCGGAGACAAGCAAGAGATGATCGCGGTGATCCGCGGGGCTGTGGAGCGCGGGGTCAATTTTTTTGATACCGCGGAAGTCTATGGGCCTTACACCAATGAGGAACTTGTGGGTGAGGCGCTCGCGCCGTTTCGCGAACGGGTGGTGATTGCCACGAAATTTGGATTCAAGCTGGATCCGAGTACCGGCAAACAGGCGGGATTGGACAGCCGGCCCGCCCACATCAAGGAAGTCGCGGAGGGTTCGCTGAAACGGCTCAAGAGCGAAGTGATCGATCTGCTTTATCAACACCGCGTGGATCCCGAGGTGCCGATCGAAGATGTAGCGGGGGCGGTGAAGGAGTTGATCAAGGAAGGGAAAGTGAAACACTTCGGGCTATCGGAGGCAGGAGTACAGACGATCCGGCGCGCGCACAAAGTCCAGCCGGTAGCCGCGCTGCAGAGCGAATATTCGCTGTGGTTTCGCGAGCCGGAGGCGGAGGTGATTCCGACGCTTGAGGAGTTGGGGATCGGGTTCGTGCCATTCAGCCCGTTGGGAAAAGGATTTCTGACCGGGAAGATCAGCGAGGATACCAAGTTCGATAAAAGTGATTTCCGCAATATCGTGCCGCGGTTTACGCCGGAAGCGCGCAAAGCGAATCAGGCGGTGGTGGATCTGCTGGGGAAATTTGCGCAACAGAAGAAAGCGACACCGGCGCAGATCGCGCTCGCATGGCTGCTGGCGCAGAAGCCGTGGATTGTACCAATTCCGGGGACGACCAAGCTGCACCGGCTGGAAGAAAATATTGGAGCGGTGGACATCGAGCTTTCGGCTGACGAACTACGAGCATTGGAGAGTGCCGCTGCGAAGATTGAAGTGCAAGGGGCACGGTATCCGGAGGCGCTGCAAAAATTGGTGGGGCGATAGTTTTCCGCGCCAAACCCGGATTGTGTTTCTGGCGGACCGTGCTTCACGTTGACGGCGATGGCCTCCCTTGGTTGTGTCACTCATGTGGCTGAAAG
>DATCOK010000158.1:0-3286 GCA_036564765.1 Candidatus Acidiferrum sp.
AACATGGGGCTTCAAGAGTTCCGCGCCGATTTTGTTGCCGACGTCGGCCACGTAGGTATCCGGACGGAGATTGGCGACCTCGAAAACCAGTTTGCGGGCGAGCGAGTAGCCGTTGGTGTGGAGGCCGGAAGAAGGCAGGGCGATCAGCGCGTCGCCGGGCTTCACGCTTTTGCCGTTCAGTAAATTCTTGCGCTCGACGGCTCCTACGATGAAGCCGGCCAAGTCATATTCGCCTTCGGGATAGAAACCGGGCATCTCAGCGGTTTCGCCGCCGATCAACGCGCAGCCGGCTTTGCGGCAGGCACGACTCATGCCGTCGACAAGTTGCTCGACCACTTGCGGATCGAGTTTGCCCATAGCGAGATAATCGAGGAAAAAAAGAGGCTCGGCGCCCTGCACCAGAATGTCGTTGATGCAGTGATTGACGAGGTCGCCGCCTACGGTGGAGTGCACGCCCATGGCCATGGCGACTTTCAGCTTGGTGCCTACGCCGTCAGCGCTGGAAACGAGGACCGGCTCTTTCCATTTCTTCAGATCGAGCGCAAAGAGCCCGCCGAATCCGCCGATGCCGCCGAGCACACCGGAAGTAAAAGTGCGGCTGGCGTGATGGCGGATGCGCTGCTTGGCGTCATCGGCTACGGCGATATTCACTCCCGCGTCTGCGTATTTCATGGAAACCCTGTCTCGTGTTTCTAAAATTTTGTTGTTTCTAAATTTTGTCAACCGTCAAAACGCGCGACGGGCAAAAGCTGCCGGAGTTGGACGCCAAGCAAGCTGCGGAGGGTACGGCGCGAGGTACGTTGCGACGAGATCCCGCAATCAGAAAATATGAAACAGCCTGCGCCAGCGCACACTACCGGGATGCAGGATGGCATTGGCGTAAGCGAAAAAACGCTCGCGAATCTGTCCGGGTTCCCAGGCGTCGGAAGGCGCGTCGAGCGACATGTAGATCATCACCGGCGTGCCGATGATGTCTTTGCGCGGAACGCAGCCCCAGAAGCGGCTGTCGTAGGAGTTGCCGCGATTGTCGCCCATGACGAAGTAGCAATTGTCGGCGACTCTGTAGGGCGTATGTAATTCGTAGGGCTCGCTGGCTCCCACGGCGTAGGGCTCGTTGAGTTTTTCGCCGTTGATCCAGACCGAGCCGTCGTGAATATCGACGGTGTCGCCGGGCAGGCCGATGACCCGCTTCACGTAATCGGGAGTGTCGGGCGCGAAGGGCGGTTTGAAAATAATGATCTGCTGGCGCTTGGGATTGCGCCACAGCGGCACATGCCAATTGGTGAAGGGCACGCCAGCGTCGTAACCGACGCGGCTCATGATCAGGTGATCGCCGATGAGCAGGGTGTTTTCCATCGAGCCGGAGGGAATCACGCGGGCCTGGCCAATCGTGCCGTTGATCAGCAGAAAGGCCAGACCGACCCAGAACCACGCGATAATCTCGCGCTGAATTTTTGTGCCTACCGGAACGTGCGGCTCCTCGGACTTTTTCTTGCGCTCAACCTTCACTTTCTACCACCACAGGCCTTTCCGTCGCGTGTTCGTCCGCGGAGTTACCGTTGAGGTTGCCGACCACGCCGTTGCCGCTTCCGGCGCGCACTTCGAGTTGCACGAGGTCCGTAGGGTAGACGCCGGTGTAACAGGAGGTGCAGAACTTTCCTTCCGTGTCGTTGACGGCCTGGCGCAGACCGGCCATGGAAATGTAGCCGAGCGAATCGGCGCCCAGATATTTGCGGATCTGTTCCGGTGAATTGGAGGAGGCGATCAATTCCTCTCGCGTGGGCGTGTCCACGCCGTAGTAACAGGGCGAAATGGTCGGAGGGCAACTGATGCGCACGTGAACTTCTTTGGCGCCGGCTTCGCGGACCATGCGGACGATCTTTCGGCTGGTGGTGCCGCGCACGATGGAGTCGTCGACCAGCACGACGCGCTTGCCTTCCATGAGGCCGCGTATGGGATTGAGTTTCAATTTGACGCCGAAATTGCGGATGGCTTGGGAGGGCTCGATGAAGGTGCGGCCGATGTAATGGTTGCGAATCAAGCCCATGCGAAAAGGAATTTTGGATTCGAGCGCGTAACCGACCGCGGCGGGCACGCCGGAATCTGGGACAGGCACCACGATGTCGGCGTCGGCGGGATGCTCCTGCGCGAGCAGGCGGCCAAGTGCTTCGCGGCTTTCGTTTACAGAGCGGCCGAAGATGATGGAGTCCGGTCGCGAAAAATAGACGTGTTCGAAGACGCAGTGTTGCTGCTGCTTGGGCGGCGCGAAGCGAATCGATTCAAGGCCGCATCTGGAGATGCGCACCATTTCGCCCGGCTCGACCTCGCGAACGTATTGCGCGTTGAGCAAATCGAAGGCGCAAGTTTCGGAGGCGACCATCCAGGCTTCGGGCGCGACGTCTGTGGCGGGAAGCTTACCGAGTACGAGTGGACGGAAGCCGCGGGGATCGCGCACAGCGTAAAGTTCATCGGGCGTGAGGAGCAGCAGCGAATAAGCACCTTCCACTTGGTTCAGCGCGTCGCCGATAGCGCCGGACAGATTGCGTGTTTGCGACCGGGCGATCAGGTGAACGATGACTTCGGTGTCGCTATTGGTCTGAAAAATGGAGCCGCGGTGTTCGAGTTTACGGCGCCACTCGGCGGCGTTGGTGAGATTGCCGTTGTGCCCAAGCGCGACTTTGCCCTTGTTGCAGTCGATCATGATGGGCTGCGCATTCAGTAAAGCTTTGTCTCCCGCGGTGGAGTACCGCGCGTGGCCGATGGCGGCGTTGCCGGGAAGTTTGGCAAGCACGCTGGGCTGAAAAATTTCTTCCACTTCGCCCATGGCGCGGACGAGATGCAACTCGTGGCCGTCGCTCGAAACGATGCCGGCGGATTCCTGGCCGCGATGCTGCAGCGCATAGAGGCCGAGATAAGCGAGGTTGGCGGCTTCGGGATGGCCGAATACGCCAAAGACTCCGCACTCATCGTGGAAATGATCGTCAGCGAAAGCGAGCTTGGGATTCATCGTGTGAGTGCGCGCTCCAACGCGTGGGACCAGATATCCCGGAGAGCGCCGACGGACTCTTTGATTATGGCACTTCCCTGATATTGGATGCTGAAAATGGCGTCGCCGGTAACTCGGCCGATGGATTGCGCGGAGACTCCGTGTTGCTGGGCGATCTTTTGGACGGCGTCGAGCGACGAGGGAGACACGGAAATTATCGCGCGAGCTCCGCGTTCGCCGAAGAGTGCGGATTCGGCGGGGCCGAATTTCTCTTTGAGCTCGATAGAGGCTCCCAAATTA
>DATCOK010000159.1:0-1729 GCA_036564765.1 Candidatus Acidiferrum sp.
GATGAAGGCGCGGGTGATTATTTGCGTGGCGGGGATGGAAGGGGCGCTGCCAAGCGTGGTGGGCGGGTTGGTGGCGGTGCCGGTGATCGCGGTGCCGACGAGCGTGGGGTATGGGGCGAGTTTTGGCGGGGTGGCGGCGCTTTTGGGGATGCTTAACAGTTGCGCGTCAAATGTGACGGTGGTGAATATTGATAATGGGTTTGGAGCGGCGCGGGTGGCGGCTAGTATTAACCGGTTGTGAGATTTTTTCTAAGTTAAAAAATTCTGGATTGCACGATCCGGAATGCGTGCCGTTTCCACCTTTCAATCCCCACCCTACGAAACCCGGGGTAGGGCAAAATTCTTGATCGTTTAGTTCCCTCACTCTAGATCCGCTTTTGCGGTTCGATTGTTGCTACTCAAGATTTTCAAATTTTGCGGGTTCGAGGAGGACTTTCATTACGCCGGGTTGCTGGGCGTATTCTATGGCGCCGGGGGCTTCGGTTAGCGGGAAGGTGCGGGAGATGAGGGGACGCGGATCGACTTTGCGGGCGCGCAGCAGGTTGATGGCTTGGTCGAACGGGCCACAGCGGGAACCGATAAGTGTGATTTCTTTGACGACCAGTGGCCAGGTTTCCACCAGGGCGGCTCCGTGGAAGGTGGATTTCAGGATGAGCGTGCCGCGCGGTTCGGTCATTTGCTGGGCGAGCGAGAGTCCGGTCGAGGAGCCGGTGGCTTCGACAACCAGCGTGAACTGGTCTTTTGTTTTTTTCTGATCGGAGGCGTCGCCGCGAACCTGGCGCGTGGCGATTTCAGCTTCGGCGGCAAGCTTGAGTTTTTCGGCGTGCTTCCCGTACATGACCACGCGCGGCAGCGTGGTGCGCAGGACGCGTACGATGAGCTGGGCCAGTTTGCCGTCGCCGAGGACGGCGGCTTCGCGGAATTGCCTGATGTTGAGTTGCGCGAGGATTTCGCAGGCGGCAGCCAGCGGCTCGACAAAGACGGCCTGTTCGTCGGTGACGGAATCGGGAATAGCGTGAAGATTTCCGAGCGGTAACGCCAGATATTCGGCGAAAGCGCCGTCGTGGTTAACGATGCCTAGTACGGTGCGGCGCTCGCAATGGGTTTTCAGGCCGCGCTTGCAGAAGGCACAGAGCGGCCGATAGCCGTAGGCCGAACAGGAGACGTTGATTTCTCCGGCGACGCGGCGGCCGAGCCACTTGGCTTTTTCTTTTGCGCCGACGCCGCGGACTTCCGCGACTTCACCGACGAATTCGTGGCCGGGGACACCGCGAAAAGCGTGGTAGCCGCGTAGAATTTCAACATCGGTGTTGCAAATTCCCGCGAGACGCACGCGAAGCAAGGCCCAACGGGGGCGAAGCGTGGGCAGCGGTTTTTCCTGAGCGACGAGTTGCTGGTGGCGAACAGTGAAGGCGAGCATTTTTGTTTAGTTGGCGTTCTAGCGAAGAGCGGCTACCAGCGTTTCAGCGAGCTGCTTCTCCTGCCCAGGGAAAACGGTGCGCAGGTCGATAAGCACCCGATCGTCGACGACGCGGGCGATCACGGAGGTACCCGCAGGCGCGCGGCGCAGACGCTGTTCAAGTTTGGCAGCAGGATGGCGCGAGCTAGCGACACGAATAATTTTTGATGGTAGCGACTGATCGGGCGTGGAGCCGCCGCCTGCGAGTGAGAAGCCGTCGGCGATTTCGAGCGTGGCATCGTTTGGTGGCAGGGTGGCGCGCAGCTGGCC
>DATCOK010000160.1:0-4385 GCA_036564765.1 Candidatus Acidiferrum sp.
GGATGTAGGCGATGGCAGCGAGTTCCACAGCTACGACGATCAACGCGACGGTCATGGCGATGTGAAAATTGGAGATCAGGAAGGGCAGGGTGTGGCCGATGCCGCCCGCCGTGGTCATCAAGCCGATCGTCCCTCCGCGAATCCACGGCGAGCCGCGGCCGGTCAGCGAGCCATCGTCAGACAAAGATTCGGCAAAGCCCATGGAGATCCCCGCCCCGATGCTGGCGGCCAAACCGACGAGAAATGCTTCCCAGCTCTTGTGAGAAGCGAACGCCGCCGCGAAAATTGGCGCAAGCGTGGAGACTGAGCCGTCCATCAACCCGGCCAGGCCCGGCTGCACCACCTGCAGCAAAAACAATTTGCGGTGCGATTCGTCTTCCTGCGCGCGCGCATCTTGAGTAAGGTGCTTTTCTTCCAGATCGCCCGCGGTGGCGGAATGTTTGCGCTCTTCGTCCGCCAACCTGTTCAGAAGCTCGCGCGTGGAAACGTCGGTGACGCGACTCACCGCCTTTCCGTAGAAGCGCGCCGCTTCCATCTCCATCACACGCGCTTGCCGCCGCGCCACGTTCACTCCCAGCGGGCGGGTCAGCCAGGTGGGTTTGCGCTGCAAAAATCCCTTCACGTTTTCTCGGCGAATCAGCGGGATGTGCTCTCCAAAGCGCTGCCGAAACATCACCATCAGTCGGTCGCGGTGCACCACTTCTTCTTCACGCATCTCTTCAAACATCTGCGCGGTGGCCGGATACGATTCGCGCAACCCGTCGGCAAACTCCCCGTAAATGCGCCCGTCTTCCTCCTCGGAAGATATGGCCAGCGCTAGAATCTCTTTTTCCGTCAAATCGCGAAACTTTTTCAGCATGCACCGCGTCCTTGGCGCTTCCGTGCGCCCCGTGAGTGAAGCAGAATCGCACAAAGCCACAGCCCAAGTCATCTGCGTACCCAAACCTCGGCTAATACGACGCGGAATCGGCGAATTCACCCTGAGTCCCGCCGCAGACGGGTGAGGAATCTGATTTTTAACGCGGCTTTCCTATAACACCGCCGTCAAAAAAATCCCGCTGCAGCAAAAATGTCACCGCTGTGCAATACCCCTTCCCGCATACTATGTGAGCTTCTTTAAAAATCACCGAATTAAGCGAGAACTTTGATGGCACAAATCGCCGCACCGGCGGAATGGTCTGAACTGATCGCCCAGCAACGTTGGGAAGAGTTGAGCACCCGCCTGCAAGCCACGCACTTTTCTGACATTGCCGAAATGCTCTCCACCCTTTCGCCCAAGGAGCGCGCCATCGTCTTCCGCCTGGTCGGACGCGAACGCGCCGCGGAAGTTTTTGGCTATCTCGCACCGGCGGAGCAGAGTGGGCTGATCCACTCGCTCTCCGCCGCCGAAGTGAAACGCATGCTGGACCAGATGCGCCCCGACGACCGCACGCGTTTTTTCGGCGAGATGCCAGCGGAAGTGACCCGCAAACTGCTTGACGATCTTTCTCCGGAAGAGTTGAAAGAGTCGCGCGAATTGTTAGGCTACCCGGCGGACAGTGTCGGCCGGTACATGACGCCGCATTACGTTTCCATTTCGCCGGAGATGACCGCCGGACAGGCGCTCGAGCATATCCGCAAGGTCGGTCAGCAAAGCGAAACGTTGAACGTCGTCTATATCCTCGATGGCGCCGGAAAGTTGCTGGAGGACATTCGTCTGGGCTCGCTGGTGCTGGCCGATCCGCAAACGAAGGTCACGGACATCGCTGATCCCGCGCTGGTTTCGCTGCACGCCATGGACGATCGCGAAAGGGCGCTGCAGTTTTTTGAAAAATATGACCGCATCGCGCTGCCCGTCACCGATGAGCAGGGAAATATGCTGGGCATGGTCACCGTGGACGACATGCTCGACGTGGCGCAATCGGAAGCTACCGAGGACATCCAGAAAATTGGCGGTTCGGAAGCGTTGGACGCGCCGTACACGCAGGTGGGTACGTGGGCCATGATCCGCAAGCGCGGCGGTTGGCTCTCCGCGCTGTTTCTCGGCGAGATGCTGACGGCCACGGCCATGTCTTTCTTTGAAGGTGAAATTGCCAAGGCGGTGGTGCTGGCTCTGTTCGTGCCGCTGGTGATCAGCAGCGGCGGAAATTCCGGGTCGCAGGCGGCGTCCTTGATTATTCGCGCGCTGGCCTTGCAGGAATTGAAATTGCGCGACTGGTTTCGGGTGATGCGGCGTGAGCTGTTTTCTGGCTTGGCGCTGGGATTCATGCTCGGCGTCATCGGATTTTTCCGTATCGTGCTGTGGCAACATTTGCACCTGACCAACTACGGCGAGCACTACCTGCTGCTGGCCTCTACGGTGTGGGCTAGCCTGATCGGCGTGGTGATGTTCGGCACGCTGGCGGGCAGCATGTTGCCGTTCATTATGCGGAGCCTCGGCTTTGATCCGGCGGCCAGCTCCGCACCGTTTGTCGCCACGCTGGTGGACGTCACCGGGCTGTGCATCTATTTCACGGTGGCCTTGCTTATCCTGCGCGGCACCCTGTTGTAGTGGCCGTCGGTCGAGGCTAGTGATTAGGCGCATAGCCCTCCAAATCCTGGTCGGCGACTGTAGTGGGGGGTGTACCCCCCTGTTTTGTGCAAAAGAGGCCATAAATTATTGAAAACAAAGGACGGTTGTATAAAAGATTCGCAAAAGAGGGTGCAAGTTGTTGATTTTGGTAGTGATAGGTGAAGTCTTGTAGCCGTCTTCATGTTGTGGGGTGGAATCGGTGGCATAAGTCAATCCACTCACGTGGCTGATTCCCGGTACGAGAATCCCAGGGCTGAAACCACCTTCGACCATAATTCCGTATTTTACTATTCAGGTACGATAACGAGAATAATAAAAAAGGCCAGGTGCGAGACCTGTCCTTCGATCGGAAATCGGTGGCTCCGAAAGTCCGCGAAGCGCCCACCTTTTGCACGAACGGCAAAGGGTAGACCACCCGAATTCGTCTTGTGGTTTAAGGGTGTGCCACCCACCCCATCACTCAGTCGACAGCTGTTATCCCATCACTTCCTTAAGGCCGATTTTCAAAAGCCACCAATTCATCGGCAACGAAGTTACAAATCCGCAGATCATGGCGATCTGCATCATTAACCAGTAGGCAGGATCGTTCGGTTCAAGATGGGGATTTGGGAAAAGCACAAAAAAGACGAGGGCCATCCATCCGTACATTCCAATCTGAAATGTGGTGATGGACAGCGTATCCGCTTTGATTGCTTCGATGATTGCCCTACCCGTAGAAAGGTCTTTCATCGGCTTGAGCACGAAGTACTGAAAGAGAATACCCAAAGTCCAAGCGACCACGTAATCAACGACGTAACTGGCGTAGAGCGAAGAACCTAGAATCGAGAGTCCCAAAGCGAAGACCCCGTATTCGGCGAAAATATCGCCGAGGACGCAGCCGGCTCCGCAATGGCTGTCGGAAATTGCGACCTGAACAAAGGTTGGGTCTCGTTGCGTCCGATGCGCTTGTTCCTTCTTATCCTCATCGTTCCTTTTCGCCATTTTCTTCTTGGTCATCCCGCGACCAATCCGAAAATAACCGTATAGCGCAAAAATGCTGAGGTACAAGGCGGTCATCGGCCACACGATGTTCATGACCCACATTTTTTGTGGATGCGTAATTTCATCCACAACAATGGTCGCCGCGCTGACGAACGCTATCCCGAGGGAAAGCCAGGCTACGGTTGTCAATAGATTCATTCGTGCTCCTTCTGTTGCTCAATGGCCGAGCTTTTTTGTATGAACACGAAGGTCTTGAATTACTCCGCTGGCGAGTTCGAATTCGCGAGCCATCGCTGTATTCTGCGGACGATTCAGATTCTTTCTGCTTCGATGACGCACGTGGGGGATTTGGTGCGCAAGATTTTGGTTAGGCGAAAGCCGGCTGGGTCGAAGAGGGCGCGGAATTGGTCTTCGCTGCGTTCGCGGCCGCCGACTAGCAGGAGCATTTCGAGGTCGAGCCACTTGCCGATGTGGGGTCGTTGCCTGGGGGATTACGGAGTGATCAGGATTACTTTGGCGTCTTTCGAGCTCGCGCGGTGGCGGCATTGGCGGATGGTGGCGGCTTGTTCGTCGTTCCAGTCGGTAGATGATGTTTTTCCATGACGTAGGCGTCGCCCTTTGGGGACGGCTTTGAAGAAGTCGCTGTGGGCGGTGGCGCACAACGTGTTTGTAAAATGAGAATGCTACTTCTTGGACAGTTCACCCGTGAAATGGCTTTCAACATCTTCACGGCTGAGGGGATTTTTTGCTTTAGGCAATAAAACCGAATAGACGACCTCATTCCCCGCAAGTTGCGCGGTGAGAAACGCGCCGTCCTGGGGCAATTCCTGGTAGACGAACTTCACCTTTCTGC
>DATCOK010000161.1:0-2204 GCA_036564765.1 Candidatus Acidiferrum sp.
CTTCGGAGAGGATCAATCAGGAAGACAGGAACGCAGGAAAAAGATTATGAGAATAAGCGGTCCATCCGCGAGCGAGGTTTCTTGACTCGGGTTACTCTACCTTGCAGCTCAACGCCGCGCGGTAAAAGTTGAAGCGGAAAGCTGAGATCCAGAAATTGCAAGGCCCGCCGCGCCGCGCCCTTCGCTTACAACTTCAGCTTGGTCAACGCGCCGGAGTTGCCGCGGAAAGCTCCCCGGGCCACGCCTTGGGCTTCTTTAATGAAATCTTTCAACGCTGCATGAGCCGCATCGCGCGCGGCGGTCGATTGCTCCGCCGCGCCGGCGGCGATCGCTTTGCCGGACTCGGTGCCGGAGAGAGAATCGAGCGCGGTGTTCAACGTCGTTAGGCGCGCGGGCGCGTAGTTGCGCTTGGCCATTTTCTTCGTCCAGGTCGCTTTCGCGGCGTTGGTGTAGCTGCTGTGCGCAAGGGTCACGAATTTCTGCAAATCGTGTGGCACGTTGCCGGTCAGGCCGAGCGCGACGCGATCGGCCTGGGCGGGAAAAGCGGCCCGCGCGATCGTGCGGAAGGCGGCGGCGTAATCCTCGCGCGCGAGTTCGTCGCTGGTCTTTAATTCTTCGTGCATGCTGGTCTTGCCCGCGATTCCGGTGAGACGCACGCCGAAAGCAGTGGCGGCGGTTCCAAGGAGGATGTTGCCACTCGCCAACTCCGGCGCATCATAGCCATGGGTATCCATGACGGGATTAATTTCGGCGTCGTTCGCGACGGTGATGAGGAAGGTTTCGGCATCGCCAATATAGTTTTGGATCGCCTGATTTTGAATTGAGCGTTTGACTTTCGGCGCGGTCGGGGCCGCCTTCGGTGACGCGGGATCGGAAGTAATATTATCTGCCATAACGAGAGATAAAGCAGATGCGCGCCCCGTTAGGCGGAAATGATCGCAAATTTCTGCGTTCCAGCGCCGCTAGGATTTGATAGTGTGTTTTCGCCTCCTGTTGGCGCTGCTAAAAATTGTTCAGCGCGAAAGCGGCATAGACTCGCCGCTCATGACCGTTGCCGCCTGGCTTGAGTTGGTCGGCGGCCTCCTCCTTGTGCTCGGACTCTTCACCCGCCTGGTCGCGTTTGTGGTCGCGGGCGAAATGGCCGTGGCCTACTTCATGGCGCACTGCCTGCCCGCCGTGTGCGGGCGCCCGGCAGCCAGTTTCTCTTCGCTCTTGCCACGGTGCAGAACGCGACTATAACGACCCACATCATATGCGAAAGCCACCATCCCAATCACGCGGGCGCAACTCTGAGGTTGCGAAATTATCAGATGCCGAAAGTCGACCGAGAAAACTCAGTCGCAATGAGGCGGCGAGAGAGAGATGGAGCAAGGCTGCGAGAAAATTCAGAGGACTCGGTGTGCGGCTTCAGGCGAAGAATCAGCTGCGCCATATCACCCGGACGCCGAATGGTTACGTGGTGCGAATCATTCGCGGCGGGAAGCCAGTCTTCGACCGCCATGTAGCAGGGTTTTCCGAGGAAAGCCTGCTCAAGGCCATGCACCTGCGCACCGAGGCGGTGCGAAAGCTCCAGCGCGACCGTCTGCACCCCATTCCACGGGAGGTGCTGCGGGCGCTCGGTCTCTCCGAGCCAGTGGTAGGCATATGCAAATTGACCTCACAGTATGCCTATCGCGCCTCTTATCGGACGCCCGACGGCAAGAAGCACGGCCGCTCGTTCTATTATCGGCGAGTGCCGGAAACCGTCGCTTATGCCGCCGCGATTACTTTCCTTCACCAGGTGCTAGAGCGGAAAGCACGGGCGCAAACTTTAACAGCGGGAAGTAGAAGTTAGCTCATCCACGGGCTCCGCAGCCGCGCTTGACATGCAGCCCGCGATTGGAAATTCTCACCGACCATGGCGCAAACCAATTCATCTCTTCCTTCCGCTCTCATCGCTCTGCTGATCTCTTGAAGAATTTCAGATTTGGAAAGCCCGGCCTCGCCTACGGCTGCGTTACGGCAGCGTGTCAGCTTTTCAGACCATCCGTCCGAATCGCCCCATTTTCAGCGTCTCAGTTTTCAGATTTTCAGCTTTTTGCTACCTACTCCTAACTTGACGCCCAATCCCGGAACACTCAGACTCAACCAGCAAAGCCCATTTCCCCGATGCTATTCAACCTCTCATCATTCTCGGAGCCTGCTCACGAGTTCCGCGACAACTC
>DATCOK010000162.1:0-7929 GCA_036564765.1 Candidatus Acidiferrum sp.
CTGGTACAGTTTGGTGAAACTGTACCAGTGCCCAAAAATGGTGGGTGAGTTAAACGAGGGCCTTATACTTCCGGTCAACGGCAGTTTCCACAGAGAAGGAGCGCGTATGCCGAGCGAGGCAGTCACCAAGAGAATCAGCCCGATGTTGGCAGTGAAAGATATGAACGAGACCACCCAGTTTTACCAACGCGTGCTGGGGTTCAAAACTCAGATGAGTTCGCCGGACTACGCGATCGTGGAGCGCGACGGTCAAACGATTCGCTTGCAGAAGGCCGCGTCCGAAGAAGTGATGCAGTGCGTGCGAGGTCACACAGAGATTTACATTGAGGTTTCCGGTATCCAACGAATGTGGGAACACGTCAAAAATTTCCAGGGCCGCTACAGGATCAAGGATTTATTCGACAGGGATTGCGGATGACGGAGTTCCACGTCGAAGATCCGAATGGCTGCCTGGTATTTGTAGGGGAAGCGACGAAGAAGCGATAGAACAGCCAAGGCAATTATCGATTTGAAGCCGTGTACGCGGAGCGGAGCTGAAGCAGCTGCTTGTGGTGGTGCATGCCGTGGACGGCGTGAAATTTCCTCCATTGCTGAGCAGTCAGCGGGCCCAGGATCGGATGATCCAGCACTTTCAGCCGGCTGCCGAAGCGCGCTTCGCATTCGCCGATCACGGCGTCCATCGCCACCATCCGCGCCGCGAATTCGGCGCACACCTGTTCCGCAGGCATCCCTCTGGGGAAGGCGATCGCCGGAGCCTTCCGCCCGCGTGGCAAAAATCCCACACCAATCACGAGTAAGGCCTTCAGGCGATGCGCGATGGAAGCTGAAGAAGCGAGCGGGCGCCCGGCGCTCATGATCCGTTCGAATCCTTTCGTTGTGCCCGTATAGGTGAGATAAAGATGCTCCAGGACTTCCGCCGCACACCACTTGCCTGGGGGGTGCCACAGCAGTACCTCGGGCGACATGCCCGCGATCGCACTTTCCAGTAAACGCCGCAGTCTCTCCAAACGGACATCCATAGTGAGTCTCACAATCGGGGCGTAATGGACGCTGGTTAGCAACCCAAAAAGGCTACAGGAATCACTGTAGCATGAAGAATAGCTTGGTAAAAATTGGCGAGGTGGCTGCGTTTTTTACCCTGTGGATTCCTTTACATTGTTGGAATGATTCGACTTAATGGTGGTTCGTAGGTTGCACTACTAGAGGGCGGTGGGGGAAGCGAGCCGAGGATCCCTTTAGGGGATTGAGGGCTGGGCCGGTTCGCATTCCCCCCTATTTTTTGTGTTACCACCGAGTTGATCCAAGACCCTCTTCTAAATTCAGACTTATCTACCGCCTTCCCCTGAACGACCTTCCTACCGAATTCTGCTTCCTGCCCGATTGGCAGCTATTTTTCGGGCCGATTCCTAAGCCAATTTATCAGGAAACTGGAAGGTTGCCCTCGCTTGCGGAGATGCCAAAGTCTCACTGCGGTAGTACCTTTTAAGGATGTTCTCTTTCCAGTCTAAGAGGTCGGGGTTGGCGTTTGAAAACTCAGTCCAGTCTGGATGGCGGTCTTCCCGAGCAGCGGCGATACGCTGGCGGATCAGCAGCATGAAAGCCCACGTTATGGTTTCGTGGTACAGGTCGGGCTTGCCGGCCGCCACGGCCAGTTTCTTCAGCGCAATAGAAAAACGTCCCAGCGCTTCCAAGGCGGGGTACTTGCAGAGGTACAAGAAGGCGACCCGGACATGATCGCGGTGATGGAAGTCCCCACTCGGCAGAGTGCCGGCGTCGAAGCGCCGGAATAATTCGTCATCCGACATGCCCCGACTCCGCCATTTGGGCATTGGAAAAAGCCAGGTTCACAAGTACCGCCGTGCTGTAACCGAATAACCCACCGATGTCATGACGCCCATGCAAGCTGTGCAACACGCCGGCCACGGCAAAAATCACCAGTAATGCGTAACTGCCGATCCACGTGGTGAAGGGCAGGACGAATAAAATCGCGGCGGCAATTTCCGTCTAGGCTAGCGACAGGCGAAATCGTTGCGGCAGTCGGGGCGTCCAAACAATTGGATTCCTGCTGCAGCTAGAGCCAACAACAGCGATTCAACGAACACCACGATTCCGAGCGTCCATCGCAGGAGAGGCACGGCAACCTTGGTCAGGGCTGGATTAGTGCTCATGGCTTTTCTTTTCGGCGCCCAGCACTGTGCTTGGCTTCGGTCAAGTGATGGCTGGCGCTGGAATCCAAGTCGAGGCCGTAGAATTTCTTGAGGCCCTTGATCTGTTGCAGGGATGACGCCTGGAACGGACATTCCCCGTCGAAAGCGTGGAGCACGATGCCTTCGAGAAGGTCGCCTAAGGTCATATCGTGGTATTCGGCGAAGGCTTTCAATATTTTCAGGAGCCGCTTCTCCATGCGGACGCCAGTCTGAATGCGCTCGACAACGTGTTGGGGCTGTGACGCCACGGCTGGTACCAAGGTACATTGGTACAATGAAGAGGTCAAGGAAAAAGCTTGGTGCTTGCCGCGGCACCGGCAGTCTGCCGACGGAGAATCGCTTTCCAGCGTGGGTTGGAGAGGTAGAAGTCTTGGAAGTTACTGTGGGGAATTAGCTGGCGAGAATGACCGAAGGTTGCGTGTTCGACGCAGCTTCTCTGTCGCGGGTCGAGTAGTCGCTCAGGGTCAGCGCCAGCATGATGGCCAGCCAGAAGACCGCGCAGATGATGACTAGGTGGGTGCGCTTGGGGCTATAACGCACGTGCATAAAGTACAGAACCACCAGGGTGGCTTTGAGCGTGGCGATGGCTAGCGCCACGACGATATTGAGGGCGCCGAGGTTCACGTACGCAGCGGCCACGGTGGCCGCGGTGAGCACCATCAGCGACAGGAAGATTCCTACATAAACCTTAGGTGGAACTATGTGCTCGGACACGCGCTCTCCCTACTGGTGCCGGTCGATCAGATATAACAACGGGAACAGATAAATCCACACAATATCGACGAAGTGCCAGTACAGCCCGATCATCTCCACCGGGGTGTTGTACGTGGGCGTGAAACGCCCGGCGATGGACTGTCTGATCAGCCAGATCAACATCCCGGCACCCACGATCATGTGCAGGGCGTGCAGCCCGGTCATGCCGAAGTACAGCGAAAAATAAAGTTGCGCGTGAGCATTGAGGTCCGGGTCTTTTTCGAAGGCTTTGTTCAGCTCTTCCTTCTCGTTGGCAATTTCCTTGGCGTCGTCGTTGGGCCCGGGATGCTGCGCGCGGTAATCGATCTGGAAGTGGTAACCGGGAACCAGGTGGTGATCGAATTTCTGCTTGTACTCAATCACCTTGACGCCCAGAAATGCGGTGCCCAGGATCAAGGTGGCGACGAGAAACGAGGTAGTTTGTTTCCGCTTGCCGACGTGCGACGCCCACACGGACATGGCCATGGTCAGCGAACTGAGGATCAGGATGACGGTATTGAGGCCGCCGAGTTTCAGGTCGAGAGTGTTACTGCCCACGCCAAAGGCCGTGCTGTAGTAATGGCGGTTCAACGTGTAGGTCATGAATAGCCCGCCGAAGAATAAAACTTCGGTGGCCAGAAAAACCCACATGCCCAGCGCAGCGGATTCCTTCTGCTGCTCGAGCGTCTCGAATTGTCCGTACAGTTCGCCGGTGCGGTGCACGCGGTCTCCTCGTAAAAATTCCGTTCAAAAATTCAATTCAAAACCGCCGGCCGAATCCGCGGGCCGGCAACAATATCAAAATCGTCAGTCGTCGCCGTGCGCCGGCGCGGGAAGCGGAACGTGCGTGTTCAACTCCAGGTCCGGGCGATTGCCGAAATCGTATGGCTCCCAGGTCACTTCCGGCGTCACCAGGAAATTCTCGGTGATTGGCGGCGAGTCGGTCTTCCATTCGAGGCCGGTGGCGGGCCAGGGATTCGGTCCCGCGACGGTACCGTACTTGAGGGACCACACCAGGTAAATCATCGGCAGCAAATATCCGAGCGCCAGAATCGAAGCGCCCGCAGTGGACATGACGTTGAGCACCTGAAATTCCGGCGGATAGGAGTGATAGCGCCGCGGCATGCCGAGGTAGCCCAGAATAAATTGCGGGAAGAAAGTCAGGTTGAAACCACAGAACAAGATGATGGCGGAAACGCGAGCAAGAAATTCGGGATACATCCTGCCGCTGATCTTCGGCCACCAGTAATGAATGCCGCCGAGATAGCCCATCACCGCGCCGCCGACCATGATGTAGTGGAAGTGCGCCACCACGAAGTAGGTGTCGTGGATATGAATGTCGAGGCCAAGGCACGCAAGGAACAGACCGGTCAAACCGCCGATGAGAAATAGGCCGATAAAGCCCAAGGCGTAGAGCATCGGGGTGTCGTAAGAGATCGAGCCCTTATACAGCGTGGAAGCCCAGTTAAAAACTTTGACCGCCGAGGGGATGGCCACCAGGTAGCTGAGGAAAGAAAAGGCCAGCGCGGCATACACCGATTCGCCGGTGAGGAACATGTGGTGGGCCCAGACGAAAAAGCCGATGACGGCGATGGCGATACTCGAAGCGGCGATGAAGGAATACCCAAAAATCGGTTTGCGCGCGAAGGTCGGAATGATTTCGCTGATCACGCCCATGGCCGGAAGAATCATGATGTACACGGCCGGGTGGGAATAGAACCAGAACAAGTGCTGAAACAAAATAGGGTCGCCGCCGAGTGCGGGATTGAAAAACCCGAGGTGAAACATGCGCTCCAGGCCGGCCAGCAACAGGGTGATGGCGATTACCGGTGTGCCCAGTATGAAGATAATGCTGGTGGCGTACTGAGACCAGACGAAGAGCGGCAAGCGGAACCAGGTCATGCCCGGCGCGCGCATGGTGTGGATGGTAACGACGAAATTCAAGCCGGTCAGAATCGACGAGAAGCCGTTGATGAAGATGCCCAGCACCGCGGGTGTCACCGCGGAATTGGAATAGACGCTGCTCAGCGGTGTGTAGAAAGTCCAGCCGGTGTCCAGGCCGCCGGTCGAGAAGGAATACAGAACGAAGCAGCCACCGATCAGGTAGATGTACCAGCTCAGCAAATTAATTTTCGGGAAGGCCAGGTCTTTCGCGCCAATCATCAGCGGCACGAAAAAATTTCCGAGCACTGCGGGTATCGACGGGATCAGGAAGAAGAAAATCATGGCCACGCCGTGCATGGTGAAGAGCTTGTTGTAGGTCTCCGGCGAAACCAGGAAGCCCTGCGGGGTCATCAGGTGAATGCGAATCATGGTGGCGAAGATTCCGCCGACGAAAAAGAAAAAGGTTACCGAGAGCAGGTACAAGAGCGCGATGCGCTTGTGGTCGGTGGTCAGCAGCCAAGAACGGATGCCGTACGTGGAGTTCAGGTAATGCTCTTTGGGTATTTTGTAAACCGTCGCTGTTTGGGTGCTCATGCTTATTTCTTCCCCGTGGCCAGTACCACGCCCGCCCCGGTTGCGGGCGGCGTTTCGTTCTGCAGGGACTTGATATAGGCGGTGAGTGCCAGAATCTGCTCTTCCGTCAACTGTCCCTGGAAAGTGGGCATCAGCGGCTGATACCCGGCCACAATTTTTGCCGTGGGCTGCAGGATCGATTCGCGGATGTAATTGTCGTCCGCGGTCACCGTCGCGCCATCAGCCAGCGGCACTTTGCCCCCATACACTCCGTTCAAGGAAGGCGCGCGGCCCTTGCCGTCGCTCAAATGGCAAGTTACGCAGGCTTTCTCTGAAAAAAGTTTCTCGCCGGCTACGAGCGGATTCACATTGCCGGCGTTACCCGACAGCCACGCGGCGTACTCGGCGGGCTCCTGCACCGTAACCCAGCCGCCCATCACCGCGTGATTGGTGCCGCAATACTGCGAGCAATAGAGCCGGTAGCGGCCAGCTCGAGTCGGCCGGAACCACATGGTGTTGTAATGTCCCGGCACCACGTCCATCTTCACGCGGAACGCCGGAACGGAAAAATCGTGGATCACATCTTCGCTGGCCATGATGAGCCGCACGTCGCGGCCGACCGGAACGTGCAACTCGTTGATTTCCTTCAACCCGTTGGGCTGCTGCACCTTCCACATCCACTGCTTGCCGATGACGTAAATGTCCAGGGTGTCGCCGGGAAAGTGGCGGTAGTCCACGTAAATGATGGCGCCGCCGGCAAACATGAACATTGCAAGAATCAAGGGCACCACGATCCAGGCGGTTTCCAGGCGCATGTCACCATGGATGGGCACGCCGATTTCGCCGGGGTCTTTGCGCTCGTACTTGAAAAAGAAATAGATGACCGCCGCGGTTACGGCCACGGCGAAGAACAGGCATACCGCGGTAATGAACAGCATCAGCCCATCAACGCTCGGCGCGAAGTTGGAAGCCTGCTCCGGAATCAGTGGGAATTGCGCCTGCACGCCTAGTGAGCTCCTCGTTCTTGAAAATTGTTGAGCGCCTGGGCGCGCCGGGGGTCCACGCGATGGCGATCGCGCCGCCGGAAAATCAGGATGCCGCCCACGATACCAAGAATGGTGAGGACGCCGCCGAGCCGGATCAATTTCAAAATCGCCGCGCTGTAGGTCGCGGTGCTGGGATCGTAGTGGTAGCAGAACAGCAAAACGTGATCGATGGGCGTGCCGATTTTTCCCGACGAGGCGTCCACCAGCCCGAGGCGCATGTCGCGGCCGGGATATTCCACGCCGTAGAAATAGCGGGAGATACGGCCATCGGGCGTCAACAGCATGATGCCGCTGGCGTGCGCGAAGAGATTGTTCTTGGCGTCGAAGGTGTAGCGGAAGTTCGCGGCTTTGGTCGCGGCATCGATGCTTTCTTTCGTGCCGGTCAGAAAATGCCAGCCCGCCGCGGTTTCCGGCTTGCCGTACTGTCCGAGCGCGGATTTCTTTTTCTCCGCCGCCATCGCCGGCGTCTCGCGCGGATCGAAGCTGACGAACACCACTTCATAATCGCGCCCAGGCATGAACGACAGCATCCTCAGCGAGCCGACCACGCCCTGCTCCACCTGGTTGCAAAGCATCGGACAACCGTAATAGACGAAGGCCAGCACCACGGGCTTCTTGTCAAAATAGTTGCGTAACTGAACCGCGGAGCCGTTTTCGTCGACAAAGGGAAGGTCCAGCGGCAGTTGAGCGTTCAACTGCGGTTCGAATCCCACGTTCTGCAGTTGCGCCGGCATCGCCGTCGAGGCCGGACCGGTGGCCGAGGGCACTGCCTGCCCGCGCGCGCCAATGGCGCAGAGCAGCAGAGCGGCCAGCGTGGCCGTCTTAGCAATCATCGCGATTTGTCGCATGCCGTTCATGAATTACTTTTTCTGCGGCGCCGCTGCCGGGCCGTTCAAACCTCTCGCGGCGATAATTTTCATCGCCTCTTTCACGGGAATCTGCGCCACCCCGGCCTTTTCGTCGATCCAGCCCAGTTTCTCGTTGGCGTCGTTGTCCGTCTGGACCTTGTCGCGGCGATCCTGCTGCGGGTCGGTCTCATGTCCAGGCACCCCTTGCAGCCGCGGCTCCGGCGGCATGGTGCGGTAGTCCGGACCCATGGCGGCACGGGCCGGCATCATGGTGGTGTCCGTGCTCGCCACGAAGCGCGCGGTGTAGCGCAGGATGTAGATGCACACAAAAAACGAGCCAGCCACGGCGATGGTGAGCGCGATCAAATACCAATAGATGGTGCGGACCTGCACGTCGCGCGCTTCAAAGGACACGGTGTCGTGATGCGGCAGGTCACCCTGCCCATGGCCGTGAGCGGGCGGAGGCGTCGAGACTGTGCGGTCTCCGCGGCCGGCGGGCTCGAAGTGTTTATCAGTGCTCATGATGAGCAATGGCCTCCGGAAGCTTAGGATCGCCGAGCGGCAGCAGCGGCAACTGCTTCAAATTGCGGGCAAAATATCCGAGCCAGACACCGATCAGGCCGATGGGCACTACTACGT
>DATCOK010000163.1:0-7882 GCA_036564765.1 Candidatus Acidiferrum sp.
GGCTGGAGCCGTGCGCATGGGTCTCGCGCGCGCCATATCCGTCTTCAATCCGGAGCTGCGCCCCGCGTTGCGCAAGAACGGTTTTCTCACCCGCGATTCGCGTATGAAGGAACGCAAGAAGTACGGGCAGAAGGGCGCACGCAAGCGCTTCCAGTTTACCAAGCGCTAATTGCCGCGATCTCTCCGGTTCATCCGGAACGCGGTGACGGTTTTTTCGGTTTTGCTGGGCACTTGCAAGAGTCGCCCAGCGGCGAGCTCCGACGGTTTTGCGCAAGCAACATCGCCGAGATCACGGCCGGCTAGGGGCCGGCAAAAAGGCTGTTCTTTCGCGAAACACTGCATCCGTCTCGCGGCCGCAAACAGCAATCCTTAAAGGAGGAAACTTGGCAGTAGAAATTACCATGAAAGAGTTGCTGGAGGCCGGTGTGCACTTCGGCCACCAGACGCGACGCTGGAATCCGAAAATGAAGGAGTACATTTTCGGCGAACGCAACGGCATCCACATCATCGATCTGCAAAAGACGCTGAAAATGTTCCGCGAAGCCAGCCGCTTCGTCGGTGAATTGTCTGCGCAAGGACGGACCGTCCTGTTTGTCGGCACCAAGCGTCAGGCCCAGGAAGCCGTCGCCGAAGAAGCCAAGCGCTGCGGCGCCTTCTTCGTGAACCACCGCTGGCTCGGTGGCACGCTGACCAACTGGTCCACGCTCCAGAAATCCATCAAGCGCCTCAAGTTGCTGAAGGCCATGAGCGAAGATGGCCGCATGAACGAGCTTTCCAAGAAAGAGAAAGCCCGTCTCGAACGCGAAATGAAGCACCTCTTTCAAAATCTCGAAGGCATCGAGAATATGGCCCAACTGCCCGACGCCATGTTCGTCATCGATTCCAACGCCGAGGAAATCGCCGTCAAGGAAGCCCGCCGCATGGGCGTCCCGGTAGTCTCAGTGGTCGACACCAACTGCGACCCCGACGTGGTCGATTGGATCATTCCCGGCAATGACGACGCCTTGCGTGCTATCCGGCTCTTTACCTCGAAAATTTCCGAGTCCGTGCTGGAAGGCCACAACGCCTATCAGCAATCTCAGGTGGCCGAGCAGAAAGCTACCGCGGATCAGGCTCTGGCTGATGGCGTCGAATACGTCGACACCAGCGCCTACGAACAGTACGAAAAACAGGAAGGCGACTTTGTCGAAGGCGTGGTGGAAACGCCTTTGGACGCTCCTGCGGAGCCCGCGGAAGCCACCGTTCCTCCCGACGACACGCAGCGCTAATTAACGCCGGGCCTGAAGTCCGTCGCGGGAACCTTGCACTCCACGCGAACTGGGCATAGGCATATCTTCGTCGCCACGCCGGTCATCAAATCATTCTTTTAACAGGAAGAGAGCGCCAATGAGCACACAACCGACCCCGATTCAGATTCCCGCCCAGCTCGTGAAAGAACTGCGCGAACGCACCAACGCGGGCTTTTCCGATTGCCGCGCCGCCCTCGTCGAGGCTGCCGGCGATCTCGAAAAGGCCATCAGCGTCCTCCGCAAAAAGGGCCAGGCTGCCGCCGCGAAAAAAGCGCAGCGTGAAGCCAGCGAAGGCTTGGTCGGCAGTTACATCCACGCCGGCGGCAAGATTGGTGTGCTCGTCGAAATCAATTGCGAATCCGATTTCGTCGCCCGCACCGATCAATTCCAGCAGTTGTGCCACGACATCGCCATGCACATCGCGGCACTCGATCCCCGCTACGTGCGCCGCGAGGAAGTCACGCCCGAGATGCTGGAGAAGGAGCGCGAGATTTACAGCGCCCAGGCTCGTGCCACCGGCAAGCCCGAGCCCGTCATCGAGAAAATCGTGAACGGCAAGATGGAAAAGTTCTACGAGGAAAATTGCCTCTACGAACAGCACTACATCAAGGACGAAAGCGTCACTATCGGTGAAATGATCAACCAGGCCATCGCCAATCTCGGTGAGAACATGGGCATTCGCCGCTTTGTGCGCTTCAAGGTCGGCGAAGTTGGTTCCGCCGGTTCCGCGGGCGCCGAAAATTCCGGCTCCTCCGTTTCCGCTTAACTCAAACCACTCTCACGCAACTCCAAGTGTCCCGCGCTTAACCACGGGACGCTTTTTTGTTGCGCCGCGCGCCGTGCCACCGCACCCATAGTTTGTTACAATTCCGAAGAATTATCGCCGCCTACCGGAGCTACATGCCCGCAAAAATCGTGAAGCCAAAACCGTCCGTGCCGTTATCCACCAAGGGCAAACGCTCCCCGGCCTCCAGCGCGAATGGCAACGGACCCATCTACAAGCGCGTCATGCTCAAACTGTCCGGCGAATCCTTCCAGGGGCCTCAGGGGTTCGGCATCCACGGCGAAACCATTCAGTCCATCGCCCGCGAACTCAAAGATGTCCACGCCCTCGGCGTCCAGGTCGCCATCATGGTCGGCGGCGGAAATATTTTTCGCGGCGCCCGCCAGAAAGGCTTTGAAATCGATCGCGCCACCGGCGACTTCATGGGCATGCTCGCCACCGTCATCAACGCCCTGGCTCTTCAGGACGCCCTCGAAAAAGAAGGCGTGCACACCCGCGTGCAAAGTGCCATCGAGATGCACCAGGTTTCCGAGCCTTTCATCCGCCGCCGCGCCATCCGTCATCTCGAAAAAGGTCGCACCGTGATCTTCGCCGCCGGTATCGGCAATCCCTATTTCTCCACTGACACCGCCGCCGCTCTGCGCGCCATGGAAATCAAGGCCGACGTCATCTTGAAAGCCACCCGCGTCGACGGCATCTACGACGCCGATCCCGAAATCGTCAAGGAAGCCAAGCTCTATTCCGAAGTTACCTATCGCGACGTGTTGCACAAGAATTTGAAAGTCATGGACGCCACCGCCATTTCGCTGTGCATGGACAACGGCATGCCCATCGTCGTTTTCAATATGAATCGTCACGGAAATATCCAGCGCGTGCTGCTCGGCGAACGCGTCGGCTCGACCGTCATACCCGCGTAGCCATTAGCGCAACGAATGCTGAATCTGGCGGCAATTTCCGATTCGCGGTAAGTTACATCGTACAAAATTTGCTTCAACGAGTTGTATCGCACACGAGGATATCCATGAGCGTCATCGGATCGACCAAGGAAGCCACCGCCGCGGCCAAAACCCGCATGGAAAAAGCCGTCGAGGATTTTCGCAAGGAGCTCGGCAGCCTGCGCACCGGCCGCGCCAACGCCGCGCTGCTCGACGGCATCCGCGTCGATTACCACGGCACGCCCATGCCTGTGAATCAGCTCGGCGCCCTCACCGTGCCCGAGGCCAGCATGATCGTCATCGCTCCTTGGGATCCCAGCGCCGTCGCGCTCATCGACAAAGCCATTCGCACTTCTGAACTCGGCTTGAATCCCACCAATGACGGCAAAGTCGTGCGCGTCCCTATCCCAGCGCTCACCGAAGAACGCCGCAAGGACATGGTCAAGCAACTCCACAAGGTGCTCGAAAATCACCGCACTGCGCTGCGCAATGTCCGCCGCGATCTCAAAGAAGCCGTGGAAAAGTTGGAAAAAGACAAGAAGATCAGCGAAGACGAAAAAAAACGCGGCCTTGACGAACTGGAAAAAATCTCCCACGCCGAAACCAAAAAAATGGAAGATCTCTCCGAAGCCAAAGAAAAAGAAATCCTACAAGTAAAGTAGGCCCCTGCTCTCAGTGGCCGCAGAGAACCATAAAATAAAGGCCAACCTTAACGTCCATGTCATTCCGAATCCCGCCCAAAGCGGGTTAGGAATCTGCTTTTGAATCGGTGGTCACCGAGGTTTCCAAAATCCTCAGGGCTTCTCCACTGCACTCTTCTCGCCACCCGCCCGTTCTAACACAAAATCCTGCGCCTCATCACTCTGCACTGCATGCAAAAACGCCCGATAATCTCCCGCCCGACCCGCTGGCACTTCCCGCAAAACAAACCGCACCCGTCGCGCAGCCGTAAGCGTCAGATCGCTCAACGCATACTTCGACGTAAACGTAGCGTAATCTCGCTCCACTGAAGTCCCCGTCGGCGTCCGCGCCGTCGTTCCCGCCGGCAATCGAAGCGTCGCCCGCGTATCCACATCCAGCGGCGTTCCCAACTCGATCGCCGAAACCGCCGAACCTGCCTCCGCTTTTAACGCCACATCCGGCAATCCCAACTGTGGCAGCAGCGCCGGGACCCGCACCGGCTTCTTCGACCAGTCCACAAATTTCGGCATGGCAATCTCATATTCCAGCGTAAACGGCTCCCGCGTAGCCAATGGATCTGACGCCGTAACGTTCGACACCTTCCCGCGAAATCCGTCCGAGATCGACAGCAACTGTGCCAAGTCTTTCCATTTTTCTTTCGCGGTCTGATGAAACGCCACGCGCAACAATAGTTCATTGTCCCCGCGCAACGCGTAACGCACCTTCGCCACCAGATTCCCGTCCGCTCCCAGTGTCGCATCCACCCGCACCTGCTGCGACGCCGCGAACGGCAACTCGTCCGGCACCTTCAGCCAGCGCGACAATTCCGCGTTCTCTTTTTCCTCCGGTAGCAACAGAAACGCCGGCTTCCCTCGCAAATTCGACGAAATCATCCGGAACGGCGCAACTTCCATCCCGGGATCCAACCACATGCCCGGGCCATCTTTTCCGCTCCACACCAAAAAATGCGTGAACATGGAAGGGCGGGGAAGCATCGCTTCCGCCGCGTCCGGCGCGCCTGCCAGCGCTACGACCGCCGGCAATTGCGCCGCACGTGCCAGCGCCGCAAACAACACCGCTTTGTCTCCCGCTGTCGCGTAACCGGACGCAAGTGTTTCCACCGCGGGCCGCGTGCGAAACCCGTTCGCGTCCAGGGGCAAATCCAGAGTCACAATTTTCTGCGAAACGAAATCGTAAACCGCCTCAATCTTTTCTTCCGCGCTCTTGCCCGGATCGCTCAACTCGTGCGCTTTGGCCTGTACCTCCGCCGCGATATTTTCCGTCGGCGCAAAGTTCTCGGCCAGCCGCGCCGACAGTTGCTTCCACGACGTAAACGTCGTCAACGCCACATCCGGCTCGTCCGCCACGCCTTCTTTCGCGGCCTTGCTGTTCGACGCGTTCCATTTGTATTCCCACCGCCGCACCACCCGCGCTTCGCCGCCCCCGCCCGCTTTCTCTTCGCTCAGCGCCGGCGTCGACTCATCCACGTGCAACTGCACCGTCCGCCCCGCCGGCAGATCCACCTCAAATCGCTCTTGCCCCACAATCGCGTCTTTCGCAAAGGTGTGAAATAAATAAAAATCCGGACCGAGCGGCGCGCGAGTTGTGGTGGTAATCACCCGGTATTCCAGAATGTCCCTCGGCTGCAGCCCCAAAATCCGCACCGTTTTGCGCCGCACATCCTGATACGCCGGCGCCTCCGCTACCGCCGCGCTCGGCTGATCGCTAACCGCGCTCGGCAAAATATCCGCGGTCCCCCCGCTCGCATGTGTAATGCGCGCCAGCGGAATTTCCACCGTTTCGAACGCCCGGTTGTAATCAAAATTCAGGCGCGCAAACTGCCGCGCCCCCAATTCCGTGTGGATGCGCACCCGCGCGTGCACCTCTTTACGGCTCGCTCCGTCCGCTTCAAAGCGGATGCGCGTCTCCAGCAGTTCAATCTCCGCCGGTGTCTGCGCCGCGCCTTCTGCCGCGCTTTTTTTCTTTGCGGCATCCGCGGGCTTCTGCGCTGCCGCGCTAGCCGCATCCTGCCGTGCGTCCGCACGCAGCAAAATCACCGCCGACATCACGATCAGCACCACCGCCTGTGACAGAATCCAAGCTGTCTTCTTCGCTCTCACGATTCGAGTGTAGGTGCCGCCGCACAACACGTAAAGCACAAGTGAGCCCCGCGGTGTCAGAATTGCTCCCCGGTCGAGGCATCACCAACGTAAATTCCATAGCAAATCATAGACACGATTTGCTCCGCTCATCCGTCTACTACCGTGGATATGCGGCAACGTGCGCGATTCACCGCGCGCGGCTACACTGTTCCCAGGAGAAATTCATCGCATGCGAAGTGCTTTCCTCTTCATGGCGGCCTTGGTCGCCCTTCCTTTTACTCCCGCCAGTGCCGCGCCAGGCGACGCCAACGACGAAACCAACCGCGCCCTCGCCAAAATTGCCGGCGCCGGTCTCGTCCAATCCCACACTTTCGACTACCTGACTCAACTGAGCGACGAAGTCGGCGCCCGCGTCACCGGTTCCCCGCAATCCCAGCACGCCGTCGACTGGAGCCTCGCCAAGATGCGCGCCATCGGCCTGGAAAATGTCCACGCCGAAAAATTTCAATTGTGGCGTGGTTGGACGCGCGGCACCGCCACCGCCGAACTCGTCGAGCCTCTGCATCGCCGTCTCAACGTCGACGCCATGGGCTGGACCGGTTCCACTCCCGCCTCCGGTGCCGACGCCGAAGTCGTCAGCGCCAACGTTTTCGATCTCGACGAAGAGATGAAAAAATCCCAGCGTTTCTCCGGCAAAGTCATTCTCATGGTCGCCCTGGGCGAGCCCAAAAAAGACTTCATGCTGATTTTTTCGCAGTTCGGCGACTTCGTGAAAATGGCCGCCAAAGTTGGCGCCGTCGCGGTTTTCGGCGGCCAAGGCGGAGTCAAAAGTGACGGCATGAACCTCACCCACACCGGGATCCTCGGCTTTCAGGCCGATTTCTCTATCCCCGTTTTGTCCCTCACCCTCGAAGATCAAAATCAGCTCGAGCGTCTCCTCGCCGCTGGAAAAAGAGTCCGCGTCCGCCTCAACGTGCAAAACACCTTCAGCAACGGTCCCCTCGAAACCGCCAACGCCGTCGGCGAAATTCGCGGCCGCGAACATCCAGAAGAAATCTTCGTCGTCGGCGCGCACCTCGATTCCTGGGATCTCTCCGAAGGCGCCACCGACAATGGCACCGGCACCGTCAGCGTGCTTGGCGCCGCCGAAGCCATCCTCCGCTCCGGCCAGCGGCCTCGTCGCACCATCCGCTTCGTGCTCTTCAACGGCGAAGAACAAGGTCTGCTCGGTTCCTTCGCCTACATAAAAACGCACGAAAGCGAAATGCCCAATCATCTCGGCGATCTCGTGCTCGATGCCGGCCAGGGCCCGGTCAAAGAATTTCAACTCGGTGGCCGCGACGACTTGGTCGCAGCCTTTCAACCTTTGGCGGACTTGCTGTCCAACATTCGCGAAATCAGAGTCAGCGACAAAGTCGAATTCGGCACCGACACCGGCCCGTTCATTATGGCCGGGCTTCCTGGCATTAACATGGAGCAGGATTCCCCAACCTATAAATTCACGCACCACTCCGCCGCGGACTCCATCGAAGAAGTGAAACCCGAAGTCCTCGCGCAGGACGCCACCATCATGGCCATGACTGCCTACTGGATCGCCGATCGCTCCGATCGCTTCGCCAAGCCGTGGCCCGCGAAAAAAACTGCCGCCATGCTTCGCGAGCGTCACCAGTTCGAATTTCTCGAAGCCTTCGGTCTCTGGCCCTTCGGCAACTTAGGTAACGAAGAAAAAACTAACGAGGAACATCCGAACACGCAAAACTAAACCGTCAGCAAGGATCACGCGCACCGGAGCCACATAAACATACCGAGGAACGCGATAAACCTCGTATAATCTATGACTTGAGAAGGGTTACAGGGGCAACTCTCCATCGCTCCGAAAACCTGCTAGCGCAAGCCCAATGCCAAACCCGCACTTTTCCACCGCTCTGTTTCGGGTAGTGGGTCAGTTTGAATTGTGGAAGGAGGGGACTTGGCAACCCGCATGCAACAACAAGAAAATTCGGTGAATTATCGCTGCCCAAACGGGCTTGTTAGGCTGTCAATGTGGTTGATCTTGGTGGTTAGCGCAGCCCTTTTTATCGGCTCTCCGGG
>DATCOK010000164.1:0-2694 GCA_036564765.1 Candidatus Acidiferrum sp.
GCCGTCACCGATCCGCTGACCGGCCTCGCCAACTACCGCCGCCTGATCAGCGTCATCGAAGCCGAACTAGACCGTTCGCGCCGCACCCAGCACCCTTTCAGCATCGTGCTTCTCGACATGGACGGTCTCAAGACCATCAACGATCGCTTCGGACATTTGACTGGCAGCCGCGCTTTGGTGCGCCTCGGAAAAATGCTCCGCAATCATTCCCGCGCCATCGATACCGCCGCCCGCTACGGCGGTGACGAATTTGCCCTGATTCTTCCCGAAGCCGGTCGCGAAATCGCCACGCGGGTCTTCGCGCGCATTCGCGAACGCCTGGCCGCCGAAGAAGAAATGCCGGCAATTTCCGCCAGCGCCGGCGTGGCCTGCTATCCCGAAGATGGCGACACTCCGGAAAAATTGTTGGGCGCTGCGGATCGCGCGTTGTACCGCATGAAGAATCGCGGCAACAGCAACGTACAAAATTTGACCCGCATCGCTGCGTGCTTGTGAGAACTGATGGCCCTGCGCACACGTCCGTTCACGTATCACCGAACCGAGCAGCGCATTCCCATGGAAGTTCCCGTGGTGCTCGACGGCCACCGCAAGCTGCCCGGTTCAGAAGCGACTTTTACAGAGAATGTCAGTGCGCGCGGCGCTCGTGTGGTCAGCGTGCGGCGCTGGGAGCAAGGCGAAAAACTGGTTTTCGCCTCGCGCACCGGAGAGTTTCGTTCCTCGGCTCGAGTGGCTTACTGCCAGCCGCTGCAAGGCGAAGGCTTTGCAGTTGGCGTCGAGTTCCTCGAAGCCCAAGGACGATGGGTTGTTTAATTCCAAAAAACGCTTGATGTATTCGGCAGGCGGATAGGAGGGGACCGCTGGAAAAAAAAGGGACAAACAGTAAACTAGCGCAAATTTTTACTGAAGCCTGAAGCGCCGCGACCAGCATCGAAGGTCCGGCGCTTTGGCTTTTTCAGCCGGCATTTTTGAAGAATTATTCTTTGCGCGCCGTTCTAAATAAACTCCGCCTGCCGCCGCTGCGCGGCCACTTCCCGGTACACGTTGGACATCTGCGCAATCATGCGCTCGCTCGAAAATTTCTCCTGGATGCGTTGTCGCGCCGCGCGGCTCAGTTCCAGCGCCAAATGGCGATCCAGCAGGATCTGCTTGGCGGCCCTGGTCAGCCCATCGACGCTGCCTTTTTCCACCAAAAGTCCGTTCTTGCCGTTCTCAATAATTTCGCCGAACGCACAGCAATCGAACGCCACCGACGGAACCCCATGACTCATCGCCGAGAGCAGCGCGGTGCCCAGCCCCTCGAACGACGAAGGAAACAGAAAAACGTCCAGAGCCGGATAGACCGCTTCAATCTCCGTGATGAATCCGCTAAAAATCACCATGTCGCTCACGCCCAGTTCCTTGGCCAGCGCTTCCAGTTGCGGCCTCAGTGGCCCGTTGCCAACCAGTAGTAATTTCCCCCCCGGAAAATCGTGCCGCAGATGGGGCATCGCGCGAATCAGAAATTCGTGTCCCTTGTCAGGGAGCAACGCGCCCACCGACCCGAGCAGCGGCGCGTCATCAGCCACGCCGCACCGCGCGCGCACTTTTTGCCGCATCTCCGCTGACGATACTCCCGGCACATCCACGCCTTCGTAAACCACCGTCAACTTATCCTTCGGCGTCCCCGACTCCACCAGTCTCTGCGCCACCCAGTTGGATATCGCCACGATTTTCGCGGCGGATTGATACCGCGCTTGGGCCATCCGGCTTTTGCCGATCGGAAAGCCCACTCGCCGCGAAATAATATAACCGGAACGGCGTTGCGCCCCGGCCAGCCACGCCGCCGTCACGCTGTGCGCCTCGTTGGCGTGCACCACATCAAAAGAACCATCGCGCGTAAGATTGAAAATTTTTAATGCCGCGGAGATGCGCGGCTCCTGCCGCAGTACCTGGTGGACCTTCACCCGCCGCGAGATGGCCCGCTTCGCCAGCGCCGATCCACGGGTGGCCACCAGCTCGATGGTATCGCCGCGGGCATTCAGCGCTTTCAACAGCAGCAGCGCCTGGTTCTGCCCGCCGCGCCACTCCGTTTCCAGGTCAACAAAAAGAACCTTCACGTATCCGCCCTGTGCGCCTGTTCTAGCTTCTTCTGCTTCATTAATTTTCCCAGTTTGGAGTACTTCAGGTGCACCGAACGTGCGGCCATTTTCGCGATGAGTAACCCCCGGTACCCATCCAGAAACCCGCCACGCAGGACTAAAGTCTGGAAAAATCGCCACGGGGTGGCAAGCAAAAGCGAGGTCCGCCAGTACCGTTTGCCTTCCCAATGCATTTGCTGCGCGGCCAGTTGCGAATATTTTTCCACCTTGGCCTGGTGCTCCTGGAAAGTCCGCACCGTGTAGTGCAGCAAATCACCTTGCAGCCGGCCCGGCGGCCCCACGAAGCGCACCGATTCATGAATAATTCCTGAGAATCGCGCTTCCTCGCGATGATAAAGGCGCCGTTGAAAATCCGGATACCAGCCCGAGTGCTTGACCCACGCGCCCAGGTACCAGGTTTTTCTGGCCACCTCGTACACCGGAAACTTCGGCGCCGCTTTTTTCCACGTTAACAGGGAAGTTTGCAGCGCGCTGCTCAGCTCCTCATCCGCGTCCATAGAAAAGACCCATTGGTTGGAGGCGCACTCCGCGGCGAAGTTTTTTTGCTCTCCATAAC
>DATCOK010000165.1:0-4315 GCA_036564765.1 Candidatus Acidiferrum sp.
CTTTACAAGGCTCGGCTATGGGGAGTTTTTAACCAGATTCGCACAGGCGGGAAGGGCTACCGAATCACCGAAGGCGATGGCGTGGCCTATTCCTACAGCGTGTACGATTCGTTCGATCAGATTGCCCAATGGGCTCACCGCATCATTCTTGTTCCCGGCGATAAAACCAAGCCGGGAAGCTGGATGCATCCCTTGCTCACCAGCGGAAGCATAATCCTGTGTGCGACCCGCGAATGGTGAGATTACTGCACGTATGGTTCGAACCCGGCAGTTCCCGCTGAACATTTTGAATGCGCATTTAGCGCGATAGTGAAGGAAAGAAACTTGGCGGGTTGGGTAGCTCGCACACGACCCCTTGCGGAGCCGCTGTCCCCGCGCGGCCCCCAACCCGTTCTTCATAAATTACAGATACACCCTGTACGCCTCAATGGACCCTGCGTCCCAATTTGTTCAGTACCCGTCCGCTAGTACCCTTGGGCGACACACTCTCCATACTCGGCAGTTGAACACTGCAAGTCTCGTATTTTCATTCACCTAGGGCTGAAGCCTAAAACGATCGTTCGGCCCGGTACTGATGGACCTAAACTGCCATCCCCATGAAATGGCCTCTACTTCTTGGGCGTCTGCAGCGTCGTTCTGATCATCTGGGAATCGCTTTGCAGTCGCAGCGTCACGCTTTTTTCCTGACCGGCGCGCACCATCACGTTTTTCTGCCAGCTGGACGACATGCCATGCGAGGACGCCCGCAAGTCGTAGTTATCGCGCGCCAGCTTGGAGATGGTGAAGTGCCCGCGAGCATCGGTGTGTACTGCGTGGGGAGTGTCGCCGCCGCCGGACTGGTAGGTGACGATGGCGTTCACCGCGGGTTTGCCGCTTTCATCCAGCACGACGCCGGTGAGGACACCGCTGTACGCGCTTTGCGGCACCGCATTCGCTGCCGAAACAATAACTAACCAGATCAATAAAATTGCAACAAGCGAGAGTGCGCGCATCATGGGCCCATCCCTGGTGTACTTCATGATTTTATTACGGAGGTTGTCACGAAATTCCCCTGTAACCCCGGATGTGCTGCGGGCAATAACTGTCTGCAGGTACAGGCCTGTGGTCGGCTAGCTGCTCAGACCCGTGCACCGCGCCGCCGATCGCTCGTTTGGTCCAGCTCTGCTACTGCTTGACCAGTTCTACGCGGCGGTTTTTCGCGCGGCCTTCTTCCGAGCCATTGTCCGCCACCGGCTTGGTCTGTCCGAGACCCTCGGCGCTTAACCGCGATGCTTGTACGCCATGTGCAGTTAGCCAAGCGACCACGGCCTGCGCCCGCCGCTCGGAAAGCGCCTGATTTGCGGCAGCGTTGCCCTGGTTGTCGGTGTGCCCTTCCACTTTCAATTTCAAATCTGCGTCCTGTTGCACTAGCTTCACGATCTCTCCGAGAGCGTTCTCCGAATCCGGAAGCATGGTCGCCTTACCGGTATCGAAATGAATGCCATACACTGCCACGTGTCCGGACTTGTTGATTTCTTCAGACAACGCTGACGCGTCGCGGTCACCTCTTGCTTCATCTCTTTTTCGGTGACGATGGTCTGGTAATAATATTCGCCGCGATTGCCGATGAAAATCCACGTCGACCCTTTGTGCGCCACAATCTGGGAAGGCGACTGGGTGTAGTCGATGGTGAAGCCGGCGCTCTTGATCGCGTTCTGAAAATTCCGAAACACTTGAATTTCGCTGGTGCCTTCCCGTGTGCCAATGTCCCAGTAGTGATACTCGCCCTCCACGTGCTTCTGCTGGCTGTCAGCCATGGGGAAATCGGCCTCCTGGTATTCCTTGTTTTCGCAGGAGTGAATGATGCTCCCGGGGAAGCGTGTAATCAGCGGCGAGTCCTTGCACCCTTCCGCGTCTTTCGGTTTGTCGTCGTCTTGCGCGCGCAAAGTTGCCGCCGAGGAAATCAACGCCACACAGAAAAACAGTCGCGGTAAAAATTTCATGCAGGGGTCCTTTCCGGGGTAAAAATCAGCACCACTTTATATCAAAGCGCAATCGCCCTTGTCGCGGTTCCGATTGACCGGTTTCGCGTTTACAAATCCCATAAGCGGTCAGAGCGAGGACGGCGCCCGGGCCATGCCGCCTGGGCTATGTCTTGTTTTGTGTGGGTTGCGCGGGCTGGGCGTGGCGATGCAACTGCCTTTTACATCCGCGTCATGGCTACCACGCAATTTGTTCCATCACAGATCACCGGCGGCGCGCCATTTGCTGAAGCGGGTTCGCGCGCCGCACTACTGCGCAGTGCGCGTGAAGGTGACCGCGACGCGCTGGCCCAACTGATGATGCCCTATGCCTCCAGCCTGTACCGCTCCAGCCTGCGACTGACCGGCAATGTCCACGACGCCGAAGATGTACGCCAGGAAGCACTGCTGAAAGCGTTGACGCACCTCGATCAGTTCGTCGGTGCCCAATCGGATTCGCGCGACGATCTGCACGCCTGGGTTTCCCGCATCGGGACCAACGCCTCCATCGACGTCATTCGCCGCCGCCGCGAAGGCAAGACCTTTTCGCTCGATCAGACCAGCGCCACTTCCGACGAGACCATGGCTTCGCAAATTCCTTCGCGCCATGCCAACCCCGAGCAGGGTTACCTGCGCCACGAAAGCAAGCGCCGCCTCGCTGCGGCAATTTCGGAGTTGCCTCCGGATTTGCGCCAGGTTTGCCTGCTCCTCGATGTATTGCACTATTCGACCCAGGAAGTGGCCGAGCGCCTGGGCATTTCCAACGTGGCCGTGCGGCTGCGTCTTTTTCGCGCGCACCGCAAGCTGCGCGAAAAGCTGAGCGGCAAATTGCGCCCCGCACGCGTGGAAATCCGCCGCAGAAATTACGCGTCGGACAATTGGACGACGCGCCGTGCGATTCCGTGCCAGGCGATCGGTTTCGCCTGCGGCGGCGACTAACGTCGACGGACGATCGGTTTCCTTAGGCCAATGCTTAAGGCTTGCTCTGCTTGATCACCTGATCGGGATTCTGTTGCACTCGCGTGAAGCCCACCGGAACTTCAAACAAACTGGCGTCCAGAGCACCATTCGAAAATGATGTCACCTCGATGGTCATCTCAATCAGCGACCCGGGCGTGGAGGGCGGCGGAGGATTCTGACTATTTTGTTGCTCCGCGGCTTCATCTTTTTTCTTTTTCTTGGAGAACAGCCCACCCAGCCCTTTCACCACGGCATCGGAAGCGCTCGTAGGTGTGTCGCTGCGTGACGAAGAAGAATCGGACTTGCCATTCGAGCCGCCATTGTCCGCGGCGCTGTTCCCGCCCGCGCCTTCCTGTCCCACCATGGTCATGCTCAGATATTGCAGCAACGGTAATCCTTTGAAGGCCGCCTGATTTTTTTGTACTTCATCCATGCTTTGCGAAACGCGCGGGTCCACGTGGATGCTGCTCGGCGGCACCCAGTTGATCTCCTTGGCCATGCGCTGGTAAAAATTGGCGATTTCTTCATAGCCGGGCACGCTGGGCGCTACCCACGAATCGATGTTGGTGGAAATGGTGCCGCTGACCGGCCCGCTGGGCTGGCCGGAATTTTGCGCGTTCTGATCCTGGACTTGAATTTCCATGTCGACCTGGATCTTCATCTCGTTAGCCGTGACTCCCTGGATCTGTCGGCTCGCGGTGCCCGGTGTGACGCTGACTTTCGCGTTCACGTTGGCTTTCACGTCCTGACCCTTCGGCTCCTCTTTTTTTACTTCTTTGTCCATCTTCTCCTGTGCCTGATCCTGCGCTTTCTGCAGTGTCGCTTTCATCTCGTCAAACGTAATTTCCGTGTAGGTGTGCTTCTGCGGATCCATCTGAATGATGCGGCGGCCCGCGAGGTCGATAATCTGCACGCGTCCGTCGCTGTCGTCCGAGCGCATGCGATCACCTTTCACATAATGGGTGGTGTTCACCGCCTTCATGGATTGTGAAGCCTGTTTGCTGAAGAGTCCTACCGTCTTCATCATGGTCTTCAGCGTGCCGCCGGTGATTTTGGAAGTATCGGAATATTTGAAGTCGGCTCTAGCGGTCGACGCAAATAGCAAAAGCGCGCACAACATCGTTGCAATGAAACTCTTCATTACATGGCCTCCAGATTGTTATCGGAAAATCTCGGGCAATACTTGGACCGGGTTGGCGGGTCAGCCGGCGTCAATAAAATTTGCTGTCACATTGAACCGCAAATCGCGGCGGTGGGCAACCTCAACTGTAAAAGGAGCGCCCGGCCCGGCTAGAATCGGAAGATGTAGCCGCTGCCCAAGTGGAAGTTGCCTTGGGTGGTGATGTAGTCGGTCG
>DATCOK010000166.1:0-1689 GCA_036564765.1 Candidatus Acidiferrum sp.
GGTTCGAACGGAGCATGACCGCGACGTCGCCCATTTCCACGTGCACGCGTTTGTCATGAAGCGGATGACCCGCCAACGGACCGAGCGGCCCTCGATTCCATTCGACCACCGCGGGCGACAATTCCGCGACAACTACACTGGCGCCAGGCGAGAGAAGATCGAGGGTGGCGCGCAGCGTGAAACCCATGCCCAGACCGCCGATGAGCACGCGGGGCCGGTCGAGCCTGCGAGCGCGTTGGCAACCAAGCGCGGCCAGTGATTCTTCTGACCCATGCATGCGGCTCGACATCAGAACCGCGTCATCTGCCAGGATCAAATAATCGCTGCCTCGGCGTATTAATTTCAGGACGGCGCCATCTGGAGCAGTCGCTTGACCGAGTAGTTCCGAAGGCTTCACGCAACGATTCTACAGGCGCGAAGCGAGTGTCGCGGATTTAAGCTATTCGTTCGTTCCGTTTATCGGTTGCCCATTTAGTCCGATGGCGTCGGAAAAGTCAGGCTGGGAGGAAAGTTTAATCGGCAGGCGACTTTCGGTGACCGCCTGAATGACCTGGACGGATTCGGGCGGGCCCAGACTCTGCGCTGCTTCGCGGTAGTACCAGACGACACCGTTCTTTCCGGCCAGAGATTTGAGCGAGAGACGCAGCGAATCCATCGTGGCAGGAGAGCCATCGACGACGATGCGGCCATCCGCCATGACCGCGACCTTGAGGATTGGCGGAGTTTGACTCATTGGCACGCCGTGGAGCTGCCGCCGCAGGTAATTTGTTCGAGGCGTGTGATCTTTATAGCCTGGCCGCCGTCATTCAACTGGTCGCGCAAGACGTGCACATCCAGGGCGGCTTTGTAAGTTGTCTTCGAGGCATTGTGCGCTTGCGTTAACGTGCCGGGAATGCGGAAGTGCACGACGCCATTGTCGTTGTCGACCACCACGGCATCGCGCGACGCCACAAAACTGGAGTTGAAGGTGGGCGCGCCTTTCGCGTCCAGAAAACTCTGCATGTGTTTCACGAAGTTCGTCCAACCCTCGGGCGTGAAATCCGTACGCGAGCGTTTCCATCCCTGAGCGTCGCCTTCGCGAAAATTGACGGCCCGCACGGCGGCGGCTTGTGCAGCAGCGACGATCGCGGCCTCGTCGTTCTTTTCCGGAGAAGAGCTTTGCGCGCACAACGGAAAGATTGTGATCAAGATGGTGATGAGCAGTACGAGCAATTGACGACGCATTATCTCCACCTCAAAAAGAACCGTTGAACAACCTACGGGACGCAGGGATTCCATCGCACCGTTTCAACGTTACATGATGCGGCCGCAGCGGCCAGTAGCTTCGAAGAGCGAAAGAACATTAGTCATGCTGAACAGGTCCAGGATTTGTTTGCTGGCATTGACCACTTCGAGTTTGCAGCCGCGGGTGCGCGCGGATACATGCAGTCCGACGACGGCGCCAAGGCCGGAGCTGTCCATCATGGGCACTTCTTTGAGATCGAGGACGATGCGCCCTTTTTTCCCGCAGGCTTCGCGCATGGCCTCCTTGAGCAGCGGTACATTTTCACTGGTGAGCCGGCCGAAGCATTCCAAAATGGTGCAGTCGTCGGTTTCTTTTTTTGCTATGCGAAAGCCCGGCGACGAAACTTCTGTGTTGGTTGGCATGCGACGCTCCGTGGCACAGTGTCCTTACTATGCGTAGTGCGT
>DATCOK010000167.1:0-4730 GCA_036564765.1 Candidatus Acidiferrum sp.
TCGCCCGCAAGGGTCCACGGTCGTCGGGATGCGTCCGGTGGCCCAGTTGCAATTCGCGCATTTGCTCCGGATCGCCGCCCAGAATCTCCGCGATGCGCGGGCTGGCGTAAGTGAATTTTCCCGTGGCATCCAGCGCAATAATCAAATCCGGAAAACTATCGATCAGCCGCCGCGCAAACTCCTGCTGCTGGTGCAGCTGCCGTTCCATCGTGCGCCTGGCGGTAATGTCCATAAGCGCGCCTTGGTAGCGCAGCACCGTCCCCGCGCTGTCCCGCACTGCCGCGGCCGTGTTCATGCAAATCACCGGCGTTCCGTCCTTGCGCCGCAGCGTGATCTCCTGCCCCTGCAACAGCGGCTGCCGCTCCACTTCATCCTTCGCGCTTTTGCGTTCCGCGCGATCCACCAGCACGTCTTGCACGCGATGCGCGCGCAGCTCTTCTTTCGATTCGTAACCCAGCATGCGTACCAGCGCCGGATTCGCGTCCAGAATGTCCCCGTCCGGATTGACGATGTAGATGCCCTCTTGCAACGTTTCGAACAGTTCGGTGAAGCGGGCTTCATTCTTTCGCGACGCGGTCACGTCTCGCGCCAGCACGGTAATTCCCTGCACTTCGTTTTCGCGCATCATGGCGTGCGCCACGCAATCGAAATAAAATGCGTTCTGTTGATTCTTGAGCCGCACCTGAATCACGCCCGACCACGTTCGCCGCTCCAGAAATCTCGGCATGGCGCGCTTCACCAGTTGCGCGTTTTCGCCGGTGGCCTCCTGCACGAATTCCGCGATCGGCAGCCCGATAATATTGGTAAACGGCATGCCCACCAGATCCGCGAAGCTCCGGTTCACCGCGCGAATCTCGCCATCCAGGCTCAAGGCAATCAAAATATCGTCGAAGGAATCGATCAGGTCGCGAAAGCCCACCTGCGAGCGCGAAATCATCTGATACAGCTGGTCCAGTTGCTTTTCGTTGGGCGGCGCCGCGTCGCGCTGCTCGATCCCATGCACGAGGCCGCGCAACTCCGAAATTTCCTGGGTGCGCTTCCACACATGCACCCCGAACAGCGTCACCAGAATCACCAATCCGAACGGCAACGCCTCATAGCGATGCGCCAGGCTGCGTACCGTCGGCCACGAAACCGCCGCAAATACCGCGGCCAGCACCAGCAACAGGAAAAGCGTCACCCGCCATAATTCGTTCTGACGTTTCTCGAATTGCTCGAGACGCGCCGAAACGGACGTCTTCTGTCCAGCCGTTACCGGCTGCTGCGCCGCCCTCCCGCTATTTTTTTCGTTTTCAGGCATGCCTGTGCATCACAGATCGCTCAGATCCGGCTACTTCTATGGCCTTTAGATTGTAGGAATGGTGCGAAAATTCGGCAACCAACACCGCGAGTCCGCGTACCTGATGGTACCTATTTGTTAGCTAACCGCTGCGAATAAAAGCCACACAAAAACAAAAAGGGCGCCCAGAAGAGCGCCTTTTCGTTTGAATCAGTTAGACGTTATAGAAATTACCCCTCGGTCGCCGCATCCGCCTCGGTATCCTTCTGCAGGAAATCGAGTGCCGCAGCTTCTTCCGGTGTAAGTTCCGCGGCTTCCGGAATTTCGTCCATGGGCGCCGGAGGCGGCATTTCCGTCAGCAACTGAATGCTGCGGTAATGCTCCAGTCCGGTGCCGGCCGGAATCAGCCGTCCCATGATCACGTTTTCCTTCAAGCCGCGCAGGTAGTCGACCTTCCCGGCCACCGCCGCTTCCGTAAGCACGCGGGTGGTCTCCTGGAAGCTCGCCGCCGAAATAAACGAATCGGTGGAGAGCGACGCCTTGGTGATACCCAGGAGCAGTGGGCGCCCGGTTGCCGGCCGTCCGCCTTCCGCAATGATGCGATCGTTTTCTTCGCGGAAGCGGAATTTGTCCACCTGCTCTTCCAGCAGGAAGGTGGTGTCGCCCACGTCTTCGACTTTTACCCAGCGCATCATCTGCCGGGAAATCGTCTCGATGTGCTTGTCGTTGATATTCACGCCCTGCAGCCGGTAAACCTCTTGGATGGCGTTCACGAGATACGACTGGGTGAACTTTTCTCCCAGTACCGCCAGCAGGTCATGCAGGTTCAGCGGACCATCGATCAAAGCCTCGCCGGCTCGCACGTGATCGCCTTCCTGAACGTTGATGTGAATACCGCGGGGAATCGAATATTCCTTGGTGGTCTTGCCGTCTTCGGCTTCCACGTGAATTTTCCGCATGCCCTTGGCGATATCGCCGTACTTGACGATGCCGTCGATTTCGCTGATGACCGCGGGATCCTTCGGCTTGCGTGTTTCGAACAATTCCACAACGCGCGGCAAACCTCCGGTGATGTCCTTGGTCTTGGTGGTCTCTCGCGGAATTTTCGCGAGCACGTCGCCGGCCTGCACTTCATCGCCGTCCTTGACCATCAAGTGCGCGCGTGAAGGCATCAGGTACTTCTTGCGAACCTTGCCCGAAGAATCGCGGACCAGAATCGCCGGCTGATGCTTTTCGTCGCCCGGCGGCAAAGTCACCACGTCCTGGGACAAGCCGGTCACTTCGTCGACTTGCTCTTCAATGGTCAGGCCCGGCCGCAGATCGTCGAATTTAATGGAACCCGCCGTCTCCGTAAGAATCGAGAAGGTAAACGGATCCCACTCCGCCAGAATCTGTCCGTGGACTACCTGTTCGCCGTTGACTACGCGCAAACGCGCGCCGTAAACCACGTGGTAGCGTTCTTTTTCGCGGCCTTTTTCGTCCACGATGGCGATCAAGCCCGCGCGGTTCATCGCGATGGAAGTTCCGCCGCGGCCTTCGACGTATTTGAGGTCCACGAACTTGACGCTGCCGTTGTTGCGCGCTTCGAGCGTGGAGCGCTCCGATACGCGGGTGGCCGTTCCGCCAATGTGGAAGGTACGCATGGTCAACTGCGTGCCCGGTTCTCCGATGGACTGCGCGGCAATTACGCCCACAGCCTCTCCGAGTTCCACCATGCGGCCGGTCGCCAGGTTGCGCCCGTAGCACAACGCGCAAACTCCGCGACGCGATTCGCACGTGAGCACCGAACGGATGCGCACGCGCTCGATACCCGCGCCTTGCACGGAGTTGGCGAGCTCTTCGGTAATTTCCTGGTTAACTTCGACAATGACGCTGCCTTCGAAGTCCTTGATCTTGTCGAGCGATACGCGGCCCACGATGCGGTCGCGCAACGGTTCGACTTCCACTCCGGCTTCGATAATCGGCTCCACGAAAATTCCATCCGTCGTGCCGCAGTCGCGTTCGTTGATGATCACGTCTTGCGCCACGTCCACCAAACGGCGCGTCAGGTAACCCGAGTCCGCCGTCTTCAGCGCGGTGTCCGCCAAACCCTTACGCGCGCCGTGGGTCGAAATGAAGTACTGCAACACGTTGAGGCCTTCGCGGAAGTTTGAAGTGATCGGTGACTCGATAACTTCGCCCGACGGCTTGGCCATCAATCCGCGCATACCCGAAAGCTGCCGAATCTGCTGCTTCGAACCGCGCGCGCCGGAGTCCGCCATGACGTACACCGGGTTGATGTTGCCTTCCTTGTCCTGATTCTCGAGCGCCTTGAACAATTCGTCGGCGACCTTTTCGGTGACGTCTCCCCAGATGGCGATGACCTTGTTGTAGCGTTCGCCGTTGGTGATCGCGCCGTCGAGGTACTGCTGTTGCACCTTGACGACTTCCTTCTCGGCGTTCTCGACCAGGTTGTATTTGTTGCTGGGAATGAGCATGTCGTCGATGCCGATGGAAATTCCCGACTTCGTCGAATAGTGGAAGCCGAGCTCCTTCAAATGGTCGAGCAGGATCACGGTGTCCGCCAACCCGTATCGCAGGTAAGCGTAGTACACCAGTTGCTGCACGCCCTTTTTCTTGAGCAGGCCGTTGACGTACGGAAATTTCTCCGGCAAGTGCGAGTTGAAAATCACCCGCCCGACGGTGGTCTGAATAAATTGCCGCTCCATCTTCACCGGAACGGTGTGCGGCACGTCCTGATCGTCATACGCGGTGGTCAGGTCGATCACTTCGCCGGTGTAGCGCAAGCGCACGGGGGTGAGCAGCTCCACTTCGCCGGCTTCCAGCGCAAGAATCACCTCATCGGTTGCGCCGAACACGCGGCCTTCGCCCTTGGCTCCGGGCTTGGCCTTGGTCAGGTAATAAATTCCCAACACCATGTCTTGCGACGGAACCGCCAGCGGCAAACCGTGAGCCGGCGAAAGAATATTTCGCGAGCTCAGCATCAACACCGAGGCTTCCACCTGCGATTCCGGCGACAGCGGAATGTGCACCGCCATCTGGTCGCCGTCAAAGTCCGCGTTGAACGCGGTGCAAACCAGTGGGTGAATGCGGATCGCTTTGCCTTCCACCAGTACCGGTTCGAACGCCTGAATACCCAAACGATGCAGCGTCGGAGCGCGGTTCAACATCACCGGATGCTCGCGAATCACGTCTTCCAGAATGTCCCACACGACCGGATCCTGCTGCTCCACCATTTCTTTCGCTTGCTTGATGGTGGTGCAGTGCCCTTGCGCTTCGAGCTTGTGGTAGATGAACGGCTTGAAGAGCTCCAGCGCCATCTTTTTTGGCAATCCGCACTGGTGCAGCTTCAATTCCGGGCCAACGACGATAACTGAGCGGCCAGAATAGTCCACGCGCTTGCCGAGCAGGTTCTGGCGGAATCGCCCTTGCTTGCCCTTCAGCGTGTCGG
>DATCOK010000168.1:0-3425 GCA_036564765.1 Candidatus Acidiferrum sp.
CCGCCACTCCGGGTGAGTCCACCTCCGCCGCCACACCAGCACCGGAATCCACCGCCGTCGCCCCAGCAACAACGGGCGAAGCGACCGCGGGAGCGGCAGCTACAACCGGTACGTCGAGCGACGGCACCGCCGCGCCCGCAACCACCGACGCCGCAAAAACCGGCTCCCAAACCGATTCGAACTCGACGGACAAAAACCAAAAGGAATCCAGCAGCAAGAAAAAGAAGGGCGTCCGCAAACTGGTCCCCTGGTAGACCCTGTAGCAAATCAGAAAAAAAGGCGTGGCCTACGCGGCCGCGCCTTTTTTTTACGTCCATGCCAAGGTTATCTAGCTCGGGCCCAACTAAAGCGCAGCCTGCTGGAACCGGTTCATGACCCGGAAGTATTCCGATACAACATAGGGCTCCGGAATGGCGTCAGAACGCCAAAAATCCTTGTTATTTTAAAGGCCCTGCTAGTCATACAATCATTCATTCAAAGCCCAAAGGGGTGGATGTACACACCTTGTACCAAGACCTTCAGTATGCCTGGCGAATGCTTCGCAGGAATTCCCTGCTGACTGTCGTAATTGTCGCTTCATTGGCGATTGGAATCGGCGCTAACGCGACCCTTTTCGGAGTTGTCGACGCCCTGCTGATCCGCCCGCTTCCATATCCCCATCCCGAACGGCTGGCTGCGGTATGGCTGCATTCTCCGGCGCTTGGAATCTTTCGCGATTGGCCTTCGCCGGGAGAATACATCGATGTCCAAAAGGAGAACCACTCTTTCGATGAGATGGCTCTAGCGCAGAGCCGGATTTTCGTACTGACGGGCCGCGAGCAGCCCGAGCGGCTTTTTGGAATGAGAACGCAGTCGAGCCTGTTGAAGATGCTCGGCGCAAAGCCTTTGCTTGGCCGTTTGCTGCTACCGGAGGAGGACCAGCCCGGCAAACCAGATGTGGTGGTGTTAACCGAGCGAGTCTGGAAGCGCCTGTTCAATGCGGACTCACGGATCGTAGGGAAGACTATCCTGCTCAACGGCAACCCCTTCGCAGTCGCGGGCGTACTCCAAAATAATTTTGTCCTTACCGCCGAAGTCATGCCGTCAGAATTCCCCATGGACAAAATCGATGTCTTTGTTCCGTTGCCACTGGCAGCCGACGCCGAGAAAATCAGGGGCGACGAAAACTACAACATAATCGTCCGTCTCAAGCCGGGTGTCTCCGTGCAGCGGGCCCAGGCAGACCTTGACGTGATCGCCAGCCGAATTCGCGAGAAGGACAAGCGCGACGCCAGCTTCGGCATGCATGTGGTGGGACTGCAGGAGCAGGTAGTCGGGGACGTCCGTCGGGCGCTGCTCGTACTGCTCGGTTCGGTCGGGCTGGTGTTGTTGATCGCGTGTGCCAACGTTGCGAACCTCTTGCTCACCCGCGCGGCAGGGCGAGAAAAAGAAATTGCCATCCGCACCGCTTTGGGAGCTGGATGGCAGCGCTTAGCGCGTCAGCTATTCACGGAAAGCCTTCTTTTGGGACTTCTCGGCGGGGCGGCCGGGCTGCTCGTCGCGCAGCTGAGTATTTACGTCGTCCGCGCGATGAATCCCGGAAATATTCCAAGATTAGAAGACATCGCAGTGAATGGTGCCGTTCTAATTTTCACGGCCGGCGTTTCGCTGGCAACCGGCATTCTTTTTGGCGTCGCGCCGGTGTGGCGAGCCATCAAAGTGGATCTGAACACTTCGCTGAAGGCTGGCGGGCGCAGCGGGCAGAGTGACGGCGGTTTGCACGTAAGAAGGCATAGATTACGCGGGCTGCTGATCGTTTCCGAGCTGACCCTTTCCCTGATGCTCTTGATCGGAGCCGGGCTGCTGATTCGCAGCTTTGTGCAGTTGCAAAGCGTTCCGCCAGGCTTTGCCACCGATCATGTGCTGACGATGGAAGTGGCAGCGTCCGGCCGGAAGTACCACGGCGATAAAAGCGACAAACCCGTCGTCAATTTCTACAACGAAATCGAGAGTCGTGTCGCCAGATTGCCCGGCGTGGTGGCGGAAGGTGTAGTTTCGGCGCTGCCGCTAACCGGCGAGGTGGGCTGGGGACAAGTCCATGTAGAGGGCTACGTTCCGCCGCCCGGGCAGGAATTGCAAGTGGACCTGCGCGTCGCCAGCACCGACTATTTTCGGACCATGGAGATTCCGCTGCGCAAGGGCCGATTTTTCAACGCAGACGATAACGCGGACAAGCCGGAAGTGGTGATCGTTGACGAAAAATTCGCACAGCGCTTCTGGCCTGACAGCGATCCCATTGGAAGACACTTGTGGTTCCGCGACCCCAAGAAGCTGATCACCATTGTGGGTGTGGTGGGCGTGGTCAAGCAATACGGCTTGGAGACCGATGGCAAGATCGCGACCTATTTCCCGCAGCTGCAGTACGCCGATCCTGGAATGTTTCTGGCGGTGCGCACCTCATCGGATCCGGCAGGATTATCTTCGGCAGTGGTGAGCCAAATCCATGCGGTCGATCCCGACGTGGTGGTTTACGAAATCCGGACCATGCAGGAGCGTCTGCATGACTCCCTGGCACGACAGCGCTTTGCAGGCACGATGCTCGGCGCCTTCGCAGTGTTCGCGCTGTTGCTCGCTGCAGTTGGACTCTACGGCGTAATGTCGCATTTGGTGACCCAGAGCACTCACGATATCGGTGTGCTGATGACCTTGGGCGCCCGCCCCGGGAATATCATCGGCCTAGTGTTGCGCCAGGGAATGCAGTTGGCGGCGATCGGAATCGCTGTGGGCCTAGCGGGCGCACTCGCGCTGACTCGCATTATGAACAGCTTGCTATTCGGGGTGACTGCGACCGACGTGCTCACCTTCGCGACCGTCCCAGCTTTGTTGGCTGCCGTAGCCTTTGCCGCGACCATCATCCCGGCGTGGCGCGCCACGCGAGTCGATCCCATGGTTGCCTTGCGCGAAGAATAGCGGCCGTGTCCGTGTTGTTTGGGTTGCCCTCTCGAACGGTATCCACTTGGGACACACCCAAACCGTTGATTCGTTGACGCCCGCCAATCCGGATGCTCCAATACCTGAGAATCGTTAAAAGCGCGCCCGGCGGGTGTGTTCTGCCCCCACGGCAACTTCGCGCGGAGGATTTGCAGTGGCCAAGATTCTGGTTGCGGACGATAACAGTAACATCCAGCGCATGGTTGGCCTGGCCCTGAAGGATCTGGGCATCGAGGTGGTCGCTGTCGGCAACGGCGAAGCCGCGGTACGAAAAATTTCTGAGATTCATCCCGACCTGGTCCTTGCCGACATCTTCATGCCGGTGCGCAACGGCTACGAAGTTTGCCAGTTCGTGAAACAAACTCCTGCGCTCGCACACATTCCCGTGATTCTCCTGATCGGCGCCTTCGATCCCCTGGACGAGCAGGAAGCCCAGAAAGTCGGCTCCGACGGCG
>DATCOK010000169.1:0-1728 GCA_036564765.1 Candidatus Acidiferrum sp.
TTATCTGCGCGGCGAGTTGCTGTTCGTAGCCGCTGACCGCTGGAGTAACGAGCAGCGGGTCGTCAGAACTTTGCGCGCGCGACGAATGATTAAGAAATGTGAAAGCCAACGCGGCAACCAACAGCGGCGAATAAAACCGACGCAAGTCCATTTGGATTCCTTTCGATGCGATGCGATGCGATGCGAACAGCGAGTATTGACATTGCCACGATGGCTAGCGGCAGAGCGCCTCGACCAAGGTTTCTCGTTTTTTCTCCGCCAGGGCCTCGACGGATTGCAGCGACGCGAAATATCCGCCGACAGCGGCCGCGGCCAAGATAGCAAAAGCCTCGGCGCCCAGCCAAGGCTTGTGGGTGAGGCGGCCGGTCCACAAAATAATCGCGGAGAGCAGCGCGATGCTCATCTGCATACCGAACATGATCCAGATGGAGACCCCGGAATTGCGCTGGCTGCGCATGGAGCCGAATTCCAGTTTGCGCGGGAAGCTCAAGGAGGCCCAGTTGGCTACGGGCAGTTGCGCGGCGATAGTAAAAATCAAGGCGAAGGCGGTGGCCACCAGCGTGGGAAACGCCGGCACGGTGGTTCGCAGCGCCAGCACCGTGCCGCAGAGAACTACTTCCGCGATTACGATGGTGGCGGAAACCAGATTTTTGCCGGCAAAGATATCCGCAAATTTCAGCGGTGCCGTGTAATAGGTTTGAATGCCGCGGCTTTCGTACGCGAAGGCGTTGTAGGCGGGCCCCATGAGCACCAGGATGGTGTACGCCATCATGCCGGGGAACAAAAAATCCATGTTCAACGGCTTGCCGCTCTTGATCGGATGCCATCCCGCGAATCGCGAGCTGAACAAAAATACCTGCGCAGGCGGAAGCAGCAGCAGAAGAAATGCGAATCCGTTGCGCAGGAAGTAGGAAATTTCCTTGCGGGCCATGGCTCCCACGGCGGGCGAAAGGAAACCGGAGAAATAATCGGGATCTGCAGCAGCGGTGCCGGCGGCGATGCGCGGACGCACCCGGCGAGGCACCCGACCGACGGATTCGGACTCGCTCAATTCCTCGCCGCGATATTGCGCGGCAAATCTTTGCCACAGCAGGGCGGTGGCCAGCACAGCGTAAGCCGAAAGTCCCAGCAGGCCGATGGCGATGTCCAGGAAATCGTGGCGGATGGCGCCGGCAACGGCACGCGCGGCCAACGACGGAGGAAATGGAGCCAGATATTTCACCAAGTCCAACAACGCCGAAGCTTTTCCACCGGCTACCAAGCGCGCTTGTATCGGAGCGATGAACTGCAGGGAAAACATCGACAGGATGAACAGAGCAAAAAATATTTCCTTGCTGCGGCGCCGCGCCAGAAGCTTTTCAAGCCAGGAGCCCAGCAGGCGCTCGGAAGTCACGCACAGCAGAATGAACAGAAGAGTTACCGCTAGCATCATGGGCAGCACGCTGGGCATGGCCGAGGTAGCGCCGGCAGTGAAGGCGATCAGCCAGGCGATGGAAGCCATCGCCGGAAAATCCGACAAGCCGTAGGCCAAACCGATCATGTAAAACGCGCCGGCCTTGAACGGGAAACGCAATAGCGTTTTGAATTCAAAACTGGTGCCAAAGCCGGCCGCAAAAATCGGCACAGCTTGCCAGAACAGAAAGATGAGCCAGAGGGGAAGCGCCAGCCAAGGCAGGCGGCGCTCGGATACGAAGGAATATCCGGCAAAATAGAATCCGATAGCAGGGC
>DATCOK010000170.1:0-4914 GCA_036564765.1 Candidatus Acidiferrum sp.
GCCCCAGCAAGCCAAAAACTTCACCCGCCTCCACTGCGAAGCTCACACCGCGCACGGCCTGTACGTCGCCGTAATGCTTCACCAGATTTTCGACCTGCAAAATCGAAGATTCCATCTGCAAGAGTTATAGCACAGCTGGAAAATCCCCACTTTTTAGCGGTCCGAACGAATGTTTGTTTTAGCCGGAAGCGGAGTCGCGCCGTTGCGATTCGCTAATGCTGCGCGTTCGAATGAAGCAGCGCGATTCGAATGACGCGCATTTCGCAGAACGATTGTCGTTCGAAATGGCGCCGCACCGTTCGAATGAGAAATCGCCAGTGTTTATGGGTGGATTAGTTCGAATGGAAGTCCCAACAGTTAGAGTTTTACTTTAAATGTCGGCGCGCCGACAGCTACTTTTTTTCTGATTTCGCGGATTTCTTTTTGGAAGGAAGAGATTTGGCTTTCACCGCCGTCCACAAATGCTCATCTAACTTCACGCGCGATTCCACCACCGCCACGCCTTCGCTCTCCAGCATGGTTTTCTGCAGCATCCCATAGTGTCCGCGAATCAATATCTTCCCGCGTTCGCCCACCACGCGATGCCACGGTATCCCGCGCCCCGATGGCGTAGCCGCCATCGCGCGGCCCGCGGTGCGCGCTCCGCCAGGGAGGCGCAGAGCTTTGGCAATAGCCCCATAGGTTAAAACCCTTCCGCGCGGTATTTGTTGCACCAGCTTATACACCGGTTCCCAAGTCGCCATTTTCCCCGCTCCCCGAAAAAAATCCGCGCTCATCCTAAAACCTGCAACCCACGTAGAACAAGGCAAAAGTGCAATAAGACAAAAAGTCTGGAACCGTGTTTAACGAAGTGGAAGAACGCCGCACCAATAAGCAGCAACGGGAAAAGTGATGAAACGCAGCGAAAATTTCGATGAGCGATGCGCGCGGGAAACATCTATTTTTGCGGTTACTCATTCGCTCCACCCGTTTCGGCTTCACGCAATGACGATTGACGCTGTAGTGGCAGCCACATACACTACGCGCAATCAGTTCTTTGTGAGGTAACTCGAATGGCTTTCATCCGCCGTAGAGGCAACACCTTTTATCTGGTACATAACGTGCGCCACGGCGGAAAAGTGCAGCAACTTCACCTGGCCCGTCTAGGAACTCGCGCGCGTATCACTGACGAGGTGGTTCGCCAGGTCTCCAAGAAGCATCCCTTCATCGATCTCAACTGGCGTTCATTGCGCGAGCAATTGAGCTCCCGCGTAGATCTCGCGGATCCCGCTTCTCCCGCCGTGCAGAATCTCGTAGCCACTCTGCGCTCCTTGAATCTAGACTTGGCGGATGTCTTTCCGCCGATGTTCCGGCTTTCTGAATCGCCCGCTGTGGCACAGGAATTGCTCCTACAGTTGCGGCTCCTGCAGTCGACGCTTCAGGTCAAACTCGAACAATTTGACCGGAGCGGCGTGCGATTCGGTAATGCGTCGCGGCTTTTGCGCGGCGCAAGGAGGCGGTCATGAGTACTAGCATTCTTCCTCTCGATCCCAGCAAACGCAGTACCGGCACGATCGATTTCGAGACGTCCCTGCGCTCCAGAATCGTCGGACAAGACGAAGGGGTCCAGGCGCTGGTCGATCTGTACCAGGTTTTTTGCGCCGGACTGAACTCGCCGGGCCGCCCCGTCGGAAATGTACTGTTACTCGGGCCCACCGGCTCCGGTAAAACCCGTATCGTGGAAGCCGCCGCGGAAATTCTCTTCGGCGACGCGCGCGCCATCATCAAGGTCGATTGCGCGGAGTTCCAGCACTCCCATGAAATCGCCAAGCTGATCGGCTCGCCCCCAGGCTATTTGGGGCACCGCGAGACGCACCCACTGATCACCCAGGAAGAACTGTCGAAAAGCCACACCGACAAGCTGAAGCTTTCTTTCCTGCTTTTCGACGAAATTGAGAAAGCTTCGGACTCTTTGTGGCAATTGCTGCTCGGCATGCTCGACAAAGCCACGCTGACCCTCGGCGACAACCGCAAGGTCGACCTCTCTCAAACTGTAATTTTCCTGACTTCCAACCTCGGCGGCGGGGAAATCACCGAAATGATGCAGGGGGGCTTGGGTTTCGTGCAGCCTAAAGACAAGCCCATTGACGGCCTTGACAAAAAAGTCGAACGCACGGCACTGGAAGCCGCTCGCCGCAAATTTTCGCCCGAATTTATGAACCGCCTGGACAAGGTGGTGGTTTTTCATCCGCTGCAGCGTCCGCAACTCGAGGAAGTGCTGCAAATCGAACTCGGCAACGTACAGCGCCGGGTCCTCGAAACCGCCAAAGGCCAGTTTCTCTTCCGCGTCACCAACGCCGGTCGCGACTTCCTTCTCCGCGAAGGCACCGACCAGCGTTACGGCGCGCGCCATCTAAAACGCGCCATCGAACGCCACGTTGTCTACCCGCTGGCGAATCTTCTGGCCACTGAACAAGTACAACTTGGCGACCTCGTCCGCGTCGATTGGGATGGCGAGCACAATTTACTCACCTTCGTTCGCGAAGGCGAAGGCGCCTTGGTCAACACCGCGCCTCCACTCGTCGCTAAAGCTGCCGCCGCGGACCAGGTTCGCGACGGCAAATCCGTCGACGCTCCGACCGAAGCCGTCGTCGAGCCGCGCAAATCTCGCGCCGCTCTGCCATCCGCCACTCCCGCGGCCGCGCCGCAAGGCCGCAAGAAACCCGATCGCTAACGCGCGATTAGAAATCTCTGACTCCGCAAAATCGGCACACGCGATTCTTCGCTTGTGCCGATTTTTGTCGTGCAGCCCTTGACACAAACTGTTTCATCGCTCTCACTTTGCCCTAGCATGAAACACTGTCTCAACCCGTGAGACGCAACAACGAAATCCCGATTCCGGAAGCTCCTCATAGCAAAGCACTTCTGGCGCAGGCGGAACTTTCCTGGCATTGGCACCCGCCATGCATACCTGAAAACAGCATCAGGCGTGAGACTTCCGTCGTCTCCTACTTGCGTGGTTGAGACGAAGAAGGACTGGGGACCATGAGAGCTGCTGTTCGACACCAACTGGATCCGTCAATTCGCAGCACGGATACCTGCGACTTTGAATCGGCACTGCGCGGCAAGATCGTCGGCCAGGCCGAAGGCGTACAATCGCTGGTCGATATGTACCAGGTTTTTTGCGCCGGCCTCAATTCGCCCGGTCGCCCCGTTGGCAATCTCCTCTTCTTGGGCCCTACCGGTTCGGGCAAGACGCGGATTGTGGAAGCCGCCGCGGAAATTCTCTTCGGCGACGCGCGCGCCATTATTAAGGTCGATTGCGCGGAGTTCCAGCACTCCCACGAAATCGCCAAGTTGATCGGTTCGCCCCCAGGCTATCTCGGCCACCGCGAAACCCATCCCTTGATCACTCAGGAAGCGCTGGCTGCCAGCCACACCGACAGGTTGAAATTGTCCTTCCTACTCTTCGATGAAATCGAAAAAGCTTCCGACGCTCTCTGGCAGTTGCTGCTGGGCATCCTCGACAAAGCAACCTTGACGCTCGGCGACAATCGCCGGGTGGATCTCTCGCAAACCGTAATTTTCCTGACCTCCAACCTTGGCGGCGGAGAAATCACTGAGATGATGCAGGGCGGCATGGGCTTCGTGCAGCCCCTCGACAAGCCCGCGGCCGCCACCAACGACAAAATCGAGCGCACCGCCGTGGAAGCCGCTCGCCGCAAATTTTCTCCCGAATTCATGAACCGCCTCGACAAAGTGGTGGTCTTCCATCCGCTGAAGCGTACCCAGCTCGAAGAAGTTCTCGAGATCGAACTCGAGGCGGTGCAGAAGCGCGTGCTGCAAACCGCCAAGGGACAATTCCTTTTCCGCGTCACCACTTCCGGCCGCGAATTCTTGCTCCAGGAAGGCACCGACCAGCGTTACGGCGCGCGTCACTTGAAGCGCGCTATCGAACGCAACGTGGTCTATCCGTTGGCGAATTTGCTGGCCACCGACCAGGTGCAACTCGGCGACCTCGTGTGTATCGACTGGAATCGCGAAACGAATGAGCTCACCTTTGTGCGTGAAGGCGAAAACCTTGCGATGCCCGCGCGGCGTCTCGAACCGCCTCCCGCCCCGCGTCCGGGTCCGGCGCGCAACGGCCGCACCATCGAAGCTCCTTCGTCCCTGGCCATCGGCCCGGAAGGCATGCCGCGCATGGCTCGCTAGTTATTCACCCGTAATCAAGAAAAGGCCCGGACGAGATGTTCGGCCGGGCCTTTCAAGTTTTCTGAATCTATTTCGCGAACGCGGAACGAACTAATCCGCGGCTTCCGACCGCGCTACCGGCGGCTTCCAGCGCAAAATCGGCCGGCGCGCCGCGCCCACTTCATCGAGTCGCCCGATGCGCGTCGAATGTGGCGCCGTTTTCACTAGCTCTGGATTCGTGGCGGCTTCCTCAGCGATGGCCTTCATCGCCTCGATAAATAAATCGCACTCCTCTTTGGATTCCGATTCGGTCGGCTCGATCATCAAGGCGCCCGGCACAATCAGCGGAAACGCGGTGGTATAAGGGTGAAACCCGTAGTCGATCAACCGTTTGGCGATATCCATGGTGTTGACGCCATTCTTTTTCTGCTTGGCGTCGCTGAAAACCACTTCGTGCATCGACGGAAGGGAATAGGGCAAGTCAAAAACGCCTTCCAGTTTTTTGCGGATGTACGTCGCATTCAACACCGCATCTTCGGTGGCCTGTCGTATGCCCGGCCCGTATGCCAGGATGTACGCTAGGGCCCGCACCAGCACGCCAAAATTTCCTGAGAAAGCCTTCACGCGTCCGATGGATTCCGGCCGGACGCCCTCCAGCGCTAGCCGCCCGCCCTCTTTTTCCACCAGCACCGGCGTAGGGCGAAACCGCTCCAGAATTTTTTTCATCGCTACAGGGCCTGCGCC
>DATCOK010000171.1:0-4205 GCA_036564765.1 Candidatus Acidiferrum sp.
GAAGTGGGTCACACCACCGGCAATGAGCCAGAGCATGGTGCCGATCACCCCGACCCACAGGAGCACGGAGATTTTCCCGATGGTGGAGATGCGCCGATAAAGTAGGACGATCAATAGCAGCACTACCGCGCCGGAGATGGCTTTTTGTTGATACGCGGAAAAGGGATAAAGGTAGCTGGCGTATTGCGCGAAGCCGATGGCGCCAGAGGCGATGACCAGCGGCGCTTGAATCAGGGTCTGCCAGACGAACAGAAACGACATGAGCCGGCCCCAACGCTCGCGCCCGTAAGCTTCACGCAGAAACACATAGCTGCCACCGGCGCGCGGAAGCGCCGCGCCATATTCCGACCAGACAAAGCCGTCGAGAAGCGCGAGCACGGCGCCGGCGGCCCACGCGAGCAGCGCTTGCGGTCCGCCCATGGCGCGGATGACCAGCGGGCTCACTACGAAGGGGCCGATGCCGATCATGTCGATCATGTTCAGAGCCAGGGCTTCTTTCAGGCCGAGGCCCCGCTCGAGGCCGGAGTCCTGCGGAAGCGCGCTGGGTGCGGCGGAATGGATGATTTTAGATTTGCTGTCGGAAGGACCTGTCGGAGGAAGGGCGTCGCGTGGCGGCTTCATTGATGCGTGGAGAATAGCAAATGCTCCGCGCGACTCCTATCGCCATTCCCGCGAAGCCACGTTGACCTAACCTCGCGCAGTGACGATAATCAGGGTGGTTCTGCGCATCCTCCGTGGTGAGGGCGCGTGGCGAAGACCGCGCTGCGCTCTTTCACCAGGAAAAACGCAAGAGTGGGGCAGTCAACGCGCGGCGGGGAATCGGCATCACATCCCAAAAGAAAAGTGGCCGGGTGTGCGCGGCAGTCGCTGCGCCGCGTTGTGCGGTTTGCCGGGCGCGATGGCAAGCGGAATCTGATATTCAATCGGATGGATGAAGGAGTCTCATGAAGCGGTCCTGGGCAGCGTTGGCTGCCGCTGTGGTTACGATTTTGGTAGTAGCCGGATGCAACGATTACGGCAACACCTTTCAAAATAATACCGGCGCATCCGTCGCATTTCTCTCGCCTTCAAATATCAGCGCGGGGAGCCCGGATTTCACGTTAACGGCGAACGGTAACGGCTTTGTGGCCCAGACCTACATCACCTGGAATGGCAAGAAGCTCACCACCACGCTGAATAAAGATACCGCCGGCAACGTCATCACGGTCAGCGCGGTCGTGTCCGCGGCGCTGGTGGCGAAACCGGGCATTGCGACGGTCATCACGCAGAATCCGTTTTCGGGCGCGGGCAACAATGGCTTGTCGAACCCCATCAATTTCATTATTAATCCGGCGCCGAATCCCCTGCCCACGTTGACGGCCATTGCGCCGTCGTCGATTGCCGCTTGCGGCACAACTTGCCCAGACGTCACTTTGGATCTGCAAGGCTCGAATTTCATTACTTCGTCGGATGCGACGCAGGTTTCGCAAGTGCGTTGGACCGCTGGGGCGACGCAAACCACACTGACAACTACCAGCGTAACGGCTTCCGATATCAAGGCCACGGTTCCGGGCGCGCTGTATTCGGCTGCCGGTACCGCGAGTGTGACCGTCTTCAATCCTCCCTCGCCGCAAGTGACGCCTCCAGGCGGCACCCCGAATCCTTCCGGAGGCGGAGGCGGCAGCAGCGCAGCGCAGACCTTCACGATCACCGTGCCGGGACCGGCGTCGACCCATGGAGCCTCGGCAACCGTGCTGGAAGAGACACCGGCAGTGAGCGCAGACGGTCGATACGTGGCATATAGTGCTTCGCAGAATGCGCACGCCCAAATTTTTCTGCGCGACACCTGCGAAGGCGCGGCCGCGAATTGCAAGGCGCAGACTACAGTAATTTCCGTGGCAGCCGATGGAACGCCGGGCAATGACGACAGCAGCGCGCCTTCCATGAGCGCGGACGGGCGTTACGTGGCGTTCAGTTCCGCGGCGACGAATCTCGCTGAAAATGCCGCGGCAGGCCGCCAGATTTATTTGCGCGATACCTGCGCGGGAGCGAGCGCGGACAGCAAGTGTTCGCCGGCAACGCAGATTCTCTCCGTGGATCCGAACGGTGCGTTGACCGGGGCGGAGAATTTGCTGCCGTCGGTAAGCGCGTCCGGGCGATTCGTGGCCTTTCTGGCGGTAACGCCGAGTCACGCCGCGCACGGCTCAAGCGCGGGCGCTACTGCCGCACCGGCGAAGAACAGCGGCTACCGTCAGGTTTTTGTCCGCGACACCTGTTTGGGTGCCCCCAGCTGTACGCCAAAAACTTCGCGCATCTCGCTGCAACCGGGAGATACCTCGACGACTGGATCGAAACCCGCCGGGCCGGCTTTGGGCGCGAGCGGAAAAACCGTGGGGCTGGCGGGACAAGCAGCCACCCTATTTACTCGTTCAGTGGCGGTGGACGACCGGGTTTTTCTCGCCATCACCCAATCTGAAAAATAACAGCTGAGACTTTAGAGTCTGCAATTTAAAGTTTTTCGCCCGCTACACAGTGGGCCGAGAAATTTTATTCTGCTGCCGGCTTTTCGAAACGTAGCAGAGAAATGGAAGTACCCATCGGATCGGGAGCGAGAGTAACAATGCGGACCTGGCGGCCGCGTTCGGCTACGAAAGCGATGTCCGTGTCGGAGACGTGGACGTCGCGGAAGATTTCGGGGAGCGGGCGCTCGCCAGCGTCGTGTCGCGCAAATTCCTGGCCGAGGTGCTGCGTGTACCACTGATCGACAGAGTCGCGGGCGTCGCGGGAAAGATAGTGAACGGTATTGATGCCGTGCTTGCGCTCTTCCAGAGCCAGCGCGGCATTTTTCTCGCTGGGCATGACCAGGGCGGAATTGGGATAGACGGGCAGGCCCGGGCCGTTCTCGCCTTGCCGCTCCAGGCGAAAACTTCCCGCCGGGGTTCGAATGGTGTCCACACTGGGAATGCTCGCGACGCTCACGGAATTGACCATGTGGCTGGCGAGATACAGGCCGCCGCCGAGAAGCAAGGCCAGTCCGAGAAACATCGCGCCCATGGACCACAGAAATGATTTGGACATCGATCCTTCCCGTGAGCGCGGCTGACGCCACGCGCAGCCGGTCTACGCGAAGCGCACTTTAATATCGGGGCGTTTTTCCAGATGCACGGAATCGACGAAGCGCACCTGGCGGTCATCGAGCGTCAAGATCATAGATTGCGTGCGGATGCCTTCGCCGAAAAATCGCACGCCGCGAAGCAGGTTGCCATCGGTCACGCCAGTACAGGCGAAAATTATTTTTTTGCCTGGCGCTAAATCTTCCGTGTCGTAGATACGCTTGGGATCTTTTACGCCCATTTTGGCGAGACGCTCTTCGTGCTCGGGCTTTTTCACCACCAGTCGCGCCACAATTTGCCCGTTCAGGCAGCGCAACGCGGCAGCGGTCAGCACGCCTTCGGGAGCGCCACCGGTACCCATGACTGCGTGCACCCCGGTACCCACGACCGCGGCGGAAATTCCGGCAGACAAGTCGCCGTCGCCAATCAAACGAATGCGCGCCCCCGCCGCGCGAATATCGGCAATCAGTTCTTCATGCCGCGGACGGTCCAGCACGATGACCACCAAATCTTCCACGTCGCGATCGAGGCGCTTGGCGATGTTTTTCAAATTTTGCGCGACGGGCGCGTCGAGATCGACGGCGCCTTTGCAGGACGGGCCAACCACAATTTTTTCCATGTACAGATCGGGCGCGTGCAGCAAGCCACCGCGTTCGCTGGCGGCCAGCACCACGATGGCGTTGGGAGCGCCGGTGGCGCACAGATTGGTGCCTTCGAGGGGATCGACCGCAATATCCACCTGCGGAAAGAGGGCCTTGGGCGCGTGTGTGGCGAGACCGACTTTTTCTCCGATGTACAACATGGGCGCTTCGTCGCGCTCGCCTTCGCCGATCACAATGGTGCCGTCCATTTGCACGGTGTCCATGGTTTTGCGCATGGCTTCCACGGTAACTTCGTCGGCCTTGTGGCCGTCGCCGAATCCCATGGTGCGCGCGGCCGCGATGGCCGCGGTTTCCACCACGCGCAGAAATTCGAGGCTGAGCTGTGCTTCCATGGATGGGGTCTCCGGTTTGTCCCAGAGCTACGCGGACGGAGGCTAATGATAGGTCAAGGCTGCTTCCCAGTCGACCACGACAAGACATACATGCGGCGTTAGCGGAACTGTTAGACGAT
>DATCOK010000172.1:0-1539 GCA_036564765.1 Candidatus Acidiferrum sp.
GCTGAACTCGCTGGCAGCCATGGTCGTCGCGCAGGGACGGGGAATCACCTCCGACGCCATCGCCAAGGCCCTCAAGACATTTCGCAGTGTGGCGCGCCGTATGGACGTGAAGGGAGAATTTGGCGGAGTGTTGCTGGTCGACGATTTCGCGCATCATCCAACGGCAGTGAAAGCCACGATTGAGGCCGCGCGGAGCCGCTGGCCGGGGCGCCGCTTGTGGGCCATTCTGGAGCCGCGTTCGAATTCCATGCGTCGCAAAATCTTTCAGGAAACTTTGCCGCAGTCGCTAGCGCTCGCTGATCGTGTCGTACTTGGCGGCGTCTTCCGCTCACAGCAACTGGGCGACGATAACCGCCTTGATCCAGAAAGCGTGGCGCAAAGCGTGCGCGCGCTCGGTAGAGACGCGCGAGTCTTCAACAGCACGGAGGATATGGCCTCGGTGCTTACTGCGGAATCTGAGCCCGGTGACCTGCTGTTGATCATGTCTAACGGCAGCTTCGACGGGCTGTGCGAGAAATTGATCGCCAAACTTGGCGCAGAAGGTCGTGTACCCTCCGAGGCCGCCAGCAGGTGAATTTTTTCTCTGCGCGTCGAATTGCGCCGCTCCTGTTCTTCGCCACCCTCGTCAACATAGCTCCCGCTGCTCGCGCTACCATTCATTACGAAGTCTCCGTCGCGCACCCGGAACAACATCTGTTTCATGTGGCCATGCGGATCCCGGACGTTGAAGATCACGTGGTGGTGCAGACTCCTGCCTGGAACGCGCTGTATCAGATTCGCGATTTCAGCGCTCACATCCGCCGTGTCGAAGCGTTTGCAAGCGAATCACACGAGGGCGCTACCGACCCGGATCAATCGGCCGCGATAGAAAAAATCGATAAGCAAACCTGGCGCGTCACCGCGCATGGAACCGTGACGATTCGCTACGACACATATTGGGACGAGCCCGGCCCATTCGCTGCGCAATTAACTCAAGAGCATGCGTTCATCAATCCCGCGATGATCCTGATGTATGTGCCTGACCGGCGGTCGGAAGCCGTCGGCATTGATTTTGGCGACATCCCAGATGCTTGGAATGCAGGTGGACCAGGAATTCTGGCTCATGAATCTATGGGTGGGGTTCGCCGATTCTCTGGTGACTTCGCCAATTACGATGAGCTTGCCGACGCACCCATCGAGGCTGGAAAATTTACGACTTTCCAGTTAGCGGGATTGACGCCGGACATTATTGTGATTGTCCACGGCACCAACTTCAAACAGAAACAACTCGAAGGGGAACTGAAACGCATCTGTGAATCCGAGATCAAGTTGATGGGTGGCGCGCCGTACCAGCGCTACACGTTTATTTTGCACTTGGACAAAGCCGCGCTCGGCGGAGGTGGCGGCATGGAGCACGCTAACTCTACGGCCGTTTCGGTATCGTCCGGCGAGTATCTGCCGAGCCTGGCGGCTCACGAATTTTTTCATTTGTGGAATGTGAAGCGCATTCGCCCGGCCACGCTCGACCCCGTGGACTATGCGAAGGAGCAGTACACGCGC
>DATCOK010000173.1:0-2785 GCA_036564765.1 Candidatus Acidiferrum sp.
GAGCAACACCGGGCAGACCACGCGGTCGTACATTGGAATACCGGTGCAGGCCAGCGGCGGTGGCGAATTTTTTTACGCCATGAATACGCCAGGAGCTCCAGCGCTTTCGGTAGGCGCGGGCGGCGCGGTGCCGGTGGGAACTCACAGTTACCGAATCGCCGCAGTCGATAGCTCCGGCAACTTGACCTTGGCGGGGTCGCCTGCTTCGATCGCGACCACTAGCGGAAATCAGACCGTGACGGTAACGCCAACGCTGCCGAGCGGCGCGGTAGGCTACGTGACCTTCCGCGACGGGCAAAAAGTGGATTATGGCGGAGCCGGCTGCGGCGCGCACACCAACGGCGGCACGCCATACGTGGATTCGGTCGCTTCGCCTTGCGGACAATCCGTGCCAACCATTGCTCAGGCGGGGACTTCCGCGCTGACTTCGGCTGGATTGACGGCGCCGCAAGTTTTCGTGACGGGCAACGGATTCGCGGCGGCGGTCGCTGGAAATTTCACCGCGAACCGTACGCAGACGCTGGCGGACGTGAGCGGCATCATTCCGGTGACGGGATATGTGAACAGCGCGTATGACAATTTCAATCGCGCGAATGGCGCAATCGGCGCGAATTGGACAGTCACGAACGGCGGCTTCAATGTCGCCGGTAACGTGTTGGCCGGCACCGGCGGAACGAATCTGGCGTTCTGGAATGCGGGGACATTCTCGAACGCGCAGTTTGCGCAAGTCACGGTGGCGTCGTTGAATGGCGCCACAGATTTTGTGGGCGTGGATGTGTTGCTGTCGGCGGGGAATAACGGCTACAGCTGCGTGGAAAACAATGCGGCGCTTCTGCTGCAGAAGTTGACGGCGGGCGCGGGGGCCACGTTAACTTCTTCGGCTACCGCTGGCGCGCCGGGAGATGTGCTGCGGCTGGAAGTTGCACCGGGCGGGGTGTTGACGTGCTCGCGTAACGGGACGACTGCGATTACCGCGACGGACGCGACGTTTACGAGTGGGTCGCCGGCCATCGAGCAATTTGGAAATGTGGCAACCATGGAAAATTGGAGCGGCGGGAATCTTCATCCGCTCTCGCAGCTCGATGCCGAAGAGGATTGGGCGCGGACGCAACACTTTGGGCAGGGATTGGCCATCGGCGCGGAAGCGGTGAGTGCCGCGCCGCGCGCAGAGCAGAATATTTTTCTGCCAGGAGCGCTGACTTCGACATGGACGGGCAGCACCTGGACCACAGACAAGGCCATTACCGTGACGCGTGTGCAAGCGCAGGCCAAGACGGGGCCGGCGGGTTGCACCACGAATGCGGTGGTCCGCGTGACGGATGGCTCTACGCCCGTGAATCTGACAATTTCGGCGTCTGCGAATGACAGCGGGGCGATCGCGCAGAATTATGCGGCGGGTGCGGCGGTGCAGGTGCTGGTCCAGACCGCAGCGGCCGGTTGTACGACGAGCCCGTCGGATGCCAACGTGGTGGTGCAGTATCGCATGCAGTAGTTTTTTCTGATTGCCCGAACGATTTCTCCCTCGAAAACTTTTAGCGACGAATTTGTTACGTGAGAAAGGTGTGTCTCGATGAGCGCGGCGATGGCAACGGAAAATGAAACGGTGTGGCTGGTGAATATTTCGCCGGAGAAATGGCCGCCACGCAACCGCACCTACTTTGGTTCGCTGGAAGTGCGCTCGCCGGAAGCGGGCGAGTCTTTTGCGGTGACGCCGGTTCGCGGATGCATGGGCGTGATCGATATGGGCGACCGGCGAACCATGGACTATCGCATTACGGCCCGTGAAATTGCGGAGGATATTGCGCGGGAAATTAACAGCGATTCGGGCGAGGGAAGTTTTCACGGAGTGTTTGTGTCCGCGGCGGCGACGCCGGGAGAAGCAGACTTGGCGGAAGCGCGGAGGAAACTGCAGGAATTTCAACGGCGACTGGTGGCGGCTGCGGATCTTGAGTGGGAACGCAGCAGGAATCCCATTTTCATTACCGATCTGGAGCGGCGGGCTGCCCGGGAATTGCGATTGGAGAAGCCGTGGCTATACGACGCGAAACCTTTGGCAGAGTGCCCTGTTTGCGCGGAGAAGATCAAACATGGAGTGGCGGTGTGCCGGTCGTGTGGCGCGATTCTGGATCGCGAGAAGGCCGCGCAGTACGGGTTGGTGGGGCGGGAGAGCGCTGGAAGCAGCGAAGTTCAGCGGGCGAAGAAGTAAGGCATGAGCGGGTGTCGCGCACAACTATGCAACTGGCCCACATCACGCTTTGTATGTTTTCTGCTAAAACTTTATGACTACTGCTGGATCGTTTGCCGCGCCGATTGAGATTTTTGGCGGGCTGGTGACGGATATGTCGCCGGCGGATTTGCCGCATGGGGTGTCGCCGGATTGCCAGGACGTGATTTTCAGTAACGGGGGAGTGGCCACGCGGCCGGGCTTACAAACCTTGTTTGGACCGCTGGCGGGGAATCCAACGGTCAATTATTTGAAGACGTATGAGACGTTGAGTGGGACGTTGCGCGCACTGCTGCTGGACGCGAATGGCGTGCTTTACAAAGAAAGTTCGCCCGGCGTGTTGGCAAACATTGCGTCAGGGTTGACGCCCAATTCGTTCGCGCATTCGACAACGCTTTTCGCGCGGGAATATTTGGCGTTCAGTGACGGGCGTAGCGGCGTGGATCTGCCGCGGCAATTTGACGATACGAATTTCGACCGCGTGAGCCAGGGTGGACCGGGAGCCGGGCCAACCGTCGTGGATGAAAACGTGGTGGTGGCGATCTCCGCGAGTCCCAATGG
>DATCOK010000174.1:0-8224 GCA_036564765.1 Candidatus Acidiferrum sp.
GTCACGGTCAGCACACCGCTACCCTGCGTAAAGGTAAGTCCGACCATGCGCTGGTCCATATCAAACGCATGCGTCACCGCACCATTCTTCATCAGCACGACCGAAGCAATATTTGCCGCATCCGGCGTCTGCACCTGAAACGACGTCCCGTATCCGATCACCCCCGGGCTCACGCTGGTAATCGACGGACGCGTCGCTAAACTCCCATTGGCGTTGTACAAATACGGTGGTGTGTAAATTTCAATGTGTTGCTCGTACGCGCCTCGCGTCGGATTGCCTCCGGCAACCCAGACTGTGCCGTCCGGCAGCAGTAAAGAAACGGAATGATACAAACGCGGGAAGGCGTTCGAGCCCGCCGAACCCATCGTATTGCTCGCCGAATCGTAAAGATCCGACTGCAGGCTCGCCGTCGTCGTATCCTCGTCGTTGAGCGAGCCTCCCACCGTTACTATTTTCCCGTTGGGAAGTAGCGTGGCATTCATCTCGATGCGCGGTTGCGACATCGGCGGGCCGCTGGTCCACGCCGGACTCGCGGCGGACATATCAATGACTTCGGTGGTAGCTGTAGACGGGCTGCCTCCCCCAAAAATGATCACCTTGGGCTTGTAGCTGTTCGCTGGAGTCAGAGGCAACAATACCGATGACCCGTAGGTACGCGCCGATCCGTAAATCGTCGTGGCGATCACCCCGGACCATGTATTCGTCGACGGATCAAACGTCCTCGACTGCGTCCCCGACCCCGACACGAAAACCTTCCCACTTGGCAGCAGATGCATGCGGGGATACAGTGGCGGCGTGAATGACGCCGAGAATGGCGAGCCCCAGCCTGATCCTACTTTGTAAATCTCTACCTGCGAGTTCGTTCCCCCCGTTTCCGTCAACCCCGAGAACGTCATGACTCGCCCATCACCTAATACTGTGGCCGTCGGATACCAGCGCCCGTGTGCCATGTCCTGCATATCTACGTATCGATCCGTGGCCGGATCATAGATAGACGTTCGCTTCCAACCGTGGAACGGGTCGTACTGCAGGTTGCCTCCTACGATGAAGGGCCGTCCGTCCGGCAACACGATCATGCCATTGCAGAACATGTCCCACGTCTGCGTCTGCAAACTCATCGTGTTCGTATTGGGATCCCACACCCCCACCGAGAAGGTCGTCTCCGCGGGATAGTTCCCCGAACCCGATACCACTAAAATTTTCCCGTTGGACATCAGTGCCGTATGCACTGGATTGATTGGCATCAAAACTGGCAGAGTTTTCCACGTGCCCTGCACACTCGCTTGGCCATACGCGGCCGGGCCGATACACAACAACAGCGCCATTCCCGCCAGTGCCGATAGCAGCGTTCGCACGCTCTTCTTCAAGCCATCACCCCGTCCAAGCTTCGATCCTGCTTTTGCCTGCGTACACACCCTGAAGCCCATCAATACCTGCTTCCCAAGTTCGCGATTGTATTCTCTTTATTCGATTGCCTTTGTCCGTCAAGCGTTGCAGCAGCAGTCGAAAGAACCCCCACCGCAGGAGGAAGTTCCCGTCCCAGGCGAAACCTCACGTTAAAACATTTGCACTCTGCACACCGCGCTAACCTCTTTAGTATCAGCACGAGCGTTTAGCAACTAGGCAATGGGTTGCTTAATATGGGAAGTGTGGTGCTCTTTTTACAGAGCACCCGCGCAAAAGTAAATGATTTTTTGTGGAAAACTACATGGACATTGGATGAGACCCTAGCAGGTCCCACACGCGCCAGAACTCCGTCATCTCTTCGGGGCGTCCCAGCGAAATTCGCAAATACGTCGGCATTGACGGTATCAGGGGAGCTACCGCTACTCTATTTTTCCGGTAATGCTCCAGGATTTCCCCCGCTGGCCGCATCACGTTCAAACACACGAAATTCGCGTGCGAATCCAGCGCACGCAACATCCGCGCGTTCACCTGATTCATGAATTCCTGGCGATCGTCGAAATTTCTCTTCACGCATCTCGCAATATATTCCTGATCGCCAAGCGCCGCTAAAGCCGCGCTCGTTCCCGAAGCATTCACCGCGAACGGTAAACGGCATCGCAACAGTTTTTCCGCGGTATCCGCCGAAGCTACTCCATATCCCACCCGCGCCCCCGCTAATCCATAGGCCGCCGAGAACGTCCGGGTAACAATTACGCGCGGATTCCGCGAGGGCCGGTCCAAAAACGATTCATACGCCCCGGATCCCCCCGCGTAGTGATGATAGGCTTCGTCCATCACCACATGAAAACTCTCCGGAACCTTTCCCAGAAATCCTTCCAGGTCCTGCCGCGGACTCAGCGTGCCCGTCGGGCTGTTCGGATTGCAAATGTAGACCAGTCCCCCCGCCTTTGGTCGCTGCGCTTCCCGAAGCATCGTGTTCAGGTCGTGGGCGTGATCTTTTCTCAGCGGAACCCGAGTCACCCGTACTCCCATCCTTCCCGCAAATTCGCTCAGCACCTCGCACGTCGGAGTCCCTTGAATGAGACCTTTTCGCGGGCCCAGAAATGCTTCCGCAGCCATGCGCAGAACATCGCTCGACCCACAACCTTCCACCACTTCTTGGGCACTGATTTTTGTCAGGGCCGAAGACGTCTCCGCGTGATGCGCGGCCACTCTTTCGCGGAGTTCCTCTCCCTCCGGATACCGCCCTATCCGCTTGGCGCTTTCGCATACCTCTCGCAGCGCCTTGGCGGAAGGGCCATACGCATTTTCGTTCCGGTCCAAGTGCAACAGACCGCTCTCCGCGATTTTTCCGGACTCGTGCCCCGCTGAGCCCCAGCCGCCCGCATGCGCGCGCAATGTCGCGGGCATCGCGCTAGCTGCTACGCCGGTGGCGAGCCGCGACAGCAGACTTCTCCGATTTAGTTTCATAGTTTTGCTGGCAAGTACTTGCGGCGCGGGAATTACTTCGACCGCCCCCACTCTAGTTTACCGTGAGGGTCAACGTAATGGGCGACAACTGCAGCGCTTTCCCGCTCATGCTGTTCGCAGTAGGCGTTAACGTGAGAGTGTAAGTTCCCTTCTGCGTGCCCGTCGTGGGCGGTGGCGTTGTGCTTCCCCCTCCGCCACTGGCGCATCCAGCCGCGGCGTACACGCACAGCAACAACGCCGCGATTCCAGCACAATAGGCCAACTGTCGCGAAGGCACAAACCTGATTCGAATATCGTGCCGCAGAGCCAACAGCGCCAGAGCGCACGCCACAACGAGCAATGCCACTGGCAAAGTGAACGGCGGGATCGGCCGCATCCTCACCCTCGGGAACGCTACGCCGCGCGCCGTGGTCGTCACCGACACGCTGAACGTTGTGGTGCTCCCGGACGTCAACTGAATCGGATTCGCCACCGTACACGTTGTGGTAGCCGGCGCCCCCGAGCAAACCATTGTCACCGCTCCGGTGTAGCCCACCCCGGGCGTGAGTTGCAGTGAGTACTGCGCTGTCTGTCCCGCGGTCACCGTCGCGGACAATGCCGAAGCTCCGCTAGTCACCGTGTACAACGGAGCCGCGGTGGCGCCAAATGTATAGACCTGCGGCGAATTCGTCGCATTATCCGTGATCGTAATCGACTCGGAGCGTGAACCGCTTCCGACCGGCGCAAAACTTACCCCAATCGTGCACGTCCCATTCGGTGCAATCGGTGTGCCCACGCACGGATTCGCGGGATTCACGAATTCCGCGACGTTCGCCCCGCCGAAAGCCACCGCCGAAATATTCAACGTCCCGCCGCCGGTATTTTTGATCGTCAAGTTCGTGACCGGACTCGTCGTGCCTTGCGTCGCCGCTACATTTTCAGAAACCGGCGAGATGGTCACCACTGGTGCATTCCCCGTCGACGAATTTCCGGTGCCGGTCAGCGTCGCGCTCTGCGGGCTGCCCGGCGCGTTATCGCTCACCTGCAAAGTAGCCTGGCGCACGCCCACGCCGCCCGGCGTAAACGTCACCATCAGAGTGCACGTGGCATTCACACCTACCGCCGCCCCGTTGCAGCTATTCGCGGTCGCGGCAAAGTCCGTCGCGTTCGTCCCGCTGATGGTGACCGTGGAGATGTTGAGCGTCGCCGTGCCGCTATTGGTAACGGTAATCGTCGCCGGGGCGCTCGTGGCTCCTTGCGTCGTACTTGGGAACATCACCGGACTCGCCGGCGCAATGGAAACTCCCGGCGTGGTCGCCGCCAATCCATTTCCAGTCAGCGCCAAAGTCTGTGGGCTGTCTGCCGCATCGTCGGTCACTTCCAGATTCGCTTGCCGCGCCCCGGTGCCTGTCGGCGTGAACGTTACGCCCACCGTGCAGCTAGCATTCACCGTCACAGCCGCTCCATTGCAGGTATTTGCAACCAGTGCGAAGTCTCCGGGATTCGTCCCGGCCAAAGTGAGCGTAGTAATATGTAGCGTTCCGCTCCCGCCGTTTTTTATCGTCACAGTGCTTGTGACGCTGGTGGAATTCACCGTCGTATCTGGAAAATCCAGCGGACTCACTGGCGAAAATACTACCGCCGGCGTCAGCGGTCCCAGCGTCCACGTGAGCACGTTCTGCACCGCGCTCAATCCCCCAGTGCCCCCAGTAAATCCCGCATAAGCTGTCGTTCCACCCACAATAGTCGGAATATCCACCGGCCACGACGTCGAGAACACTGCATTCGTTACCGTGTCCGTAAGCGTCATCGCCAGGTTCGCTCCGTCATACGTCAACCGTGCTTCAAAAGTGTCTCCGCTGTGCAGATCGATCCCTGAAGCTGTCAGGTCAATCGCCGGAAGCAGTGGCGAATCTCCGTTCAAATACAACCCGGTCGAGTTCGTGCCTTCACCCACGTTGTCGAACAAATCGAACTTAACCGCAATGCTGTTCGGAATCAGTGGGGGATCGCCCACCTGCACCGGCCCGTATCCCAGACTGCCTCCATTCCAGCCCAGCGCCGCCGTCGAATTGTTTTGCAGCGCAAACGTGAAACCGTCCGCCGTCGTTCCAGGCGTAATTTGAAACGTAAAATCCGTCACGAACGATTGCACATTCACCGGTGTGGCGTACCATGCCGCGGATCTTTCCGTCTGGTTCCCGTCGGTTATCTCCAGCATGGAACCGCTCAACTGCGCGTTCCCGTTCATTACCAGCGCGCCTGTCGTAAATCCCGCTCCCAACTTCACGGTATTTCCCAGGTCCTCCGTCACCGTAAATCCGTTGATCAACGTCGCGCTCTGTCCGTCGGGATTGGTCACAAACACGTTATGTCCACCCAAAACCGCATTCGCCGCCACACTCAAATTCACGTTGATCTGCGTCGGCGACACAAATGTGCACGTGCTTGTCGTCCCGCCGAAATCCGCATCGAAATTGCACGTCGGATTATTTTGAAAATTTGTCCCCGTCAACGTCACCGCCACATTCGTGGCCCCTTGAAACGCTGAATTAGGACTGATCCCCGTGAGCGTCGGAGCTGGCTGCACCACTCCGGTTACCACTGAAAATCCGCTCGCCAGTGTCGCGCTTTGCGTATCGGTATTCGTCACCGTCACATCCCGCGGCCCCGTCACCGCTCCCGCCAGCACGTCCACATTGGCATCCACTTCCGTCGCCGAAACAAACGTGCACGTGTTGATCTCGATGCCCGCTCCAAAGCTGCACGCCGGATTCGCGAGGAAACCTGTGCCCGTTAGCACCACCGGCCAACTCGTATTCCCTTGCGCTCCGGAGTTGGGAGCCACCATCGTCAGGGTCGGCGCCGGATTCGGATCCGTCACCGTAATCGTCCGCGTCTTCGGACTGGGATCGGTGATGCCCGCATTGTCCGTCACCGTCAGCGCCGCTTCGAATGTGCCAGGACCAGGAAACGTCACCGCTCCCGGATTTTGCACCGCGCTCGTCGCCGGCACTCCTCCACGGATCGACCACCAATATCCAGCGATCGTTCCACTCGGTGCGCTGCCCGTGGCCGCAAACGTCACGGTCTGTCCCGTCTGAATCGCTACCGGATCCGTGGCTGGACTGGTAATCGTACCTGTTGGCGGAACATCCGCCGGTGCCGTTGAGATCTGCACAAAATTCGCCACCGAGGGCACGCCGTTGTTGTCGATCAAAAACAACATGTAATATCCCGGCGGCGCGATGTTCCCGTTCGGCGGGCCGGTCACGTTCAACACCCCACTCCCCGCCGTGAAACTCAGTCCCACCATGCGTTGATCCATATTGAAAGCATGCGTAACCGCTCCGTCTTTCATCAACACCACCGAAGCGATATTCGCCGCATCCGCCGTTTGCACCGTAAACGCCGAACCATATTCAATCACTCCCGGCGTCACGCTGGTAATCGACGGCCGCGTCGCTGGCGTTCCGTCCGATTGAAAAAGGTAAGGCGGTGTGTAGATTTCAATGTGCTGCTCATACGTTCCGCGCGTTGGGTTGCCTCCCGCCACCCACACCGTGCCATCCGGCAGCAGCAAAGACACCGAGTGATACAACCGCGGAAACGCATTCGCGCCCGCCGATCCCATCGTGTTCGTCGCCGAATCGTACAAATCCGCTTGCAGGCTCGCGGTGTTGCCGTCCTCATCATTCAGCGATCCGCCCAGCAACAGCACTTTGCCATTGGGCAACAGCGTCGCGTTCATCTCGATGCGCGGCTGCGACATCACCGGCCCGTTCACCCACGCCGGCGTCGCCGCCGACAAATCAATTATCTCGGTCGTAGCCGTGGAAGGATTGCCGCCTCCAAAGATCATCACCTTCGGCGCGTAGCTATTCGCCGGTGTGAGGGGCAACAGCACCGAGGATCCGTAGGTGCGAGCACCACCGTACTGCGTGGTGGCAATGACGCTCGACCAGGTGTTGTTCGAAGGATCAAACATTCGCGACTGCGTCGTCCATCCCGAATAAAAAACTTTCCCATTCGGCAACAAATGCATGCGCGGATACAACGGCGGCGTCCACGGCGCCGTCGACGGCGGCGCCCATCCGGCGCCCACTTTGTAAATCTCTACCTGCGAATTCGTATTTCCGTTCTCATCTAATCCAGAGAACGTCATCACCCGCCCATCGCCCAGCACCGTCGAGGTCGGATACCACCTCCCATGCGCCATGTTCTCCATGTCCACAAAATTCCCGGTCGCCGGATCGAACGCCGCGGTCCGGTTCCACCCGTGAAAAGGGTCGTACTGCAAATTCCCGCCCATGATGAACGGCCGCCCGTCCGGCAACACCACCATCCCGTTACAAAACATGTCCCAATTGAGCGTCTGCGTGGTCATGGTGTTGCTCGCCGGATCCCACACCCCGCCGTTGAAAACCGTCTGCGCCGGGTAGTTCCCGGACCCCGACACCACCAGAATCTTTCCGTTACTCAGCAACGCCGTATGCACCGGATTGATCGGCATCAGCACCGGTAACGTCTGCCACGTGCCCTGCACATTGGCTTGCGCCCTCGCGCCGGGCGAACACACCAGCCCGGCGGCCACCACCAGCATGCTGGCCAGCAGCACTCTTGCAAATAAGTTCAGCACTTGATCTTCAGGCAGGCGTATCCCAGGGTATCCAGGCATGTGGCGGCAATGATCCTCATGATTAGCCTATTCCCCCGCACCGCTCCCCGCTTGAATTTGGCTTCGCCAAGTTTCCAAATCCCTATTGCATATAAGGATAATTAGTTGAACTACTTTGGAACCTCGCGGGTCCCCCCTCCGTTTCAGCCATACACCCCCATCGGCCTCAGAAATCCAGCAGAGTTTCGCCGACAGGGATCGCCACCAGGGCCTTCGGCAGGGCGTTAGAGATTCGGGTTCACTGCGGGTTGTAGACCGCCTCGCTGCGGGCGTAGCACCAAATCTGCGGTATTTTCGTGGCGGATTAGGGTCTTACCCGCAGAAAACGTGAAAATGAGGCTTTTTCGGCGTCCCTTCGCACTTTAATTTTGATGAGAATCTACTCCGTTCTGCTTGGTGGAAATGCTGCGCGATTCCACTTTTCCGGTGACCGCGTTAATCAGGCACTGGGAACGGATCGAATCTAGACCAGTTCGGGGTGTGCTATTCGAAACTGTAGTTCTCGTACGCTTGTTGGAAGCCTCGAGTGTGAAAGTTCGACTTCAGTCAAGCAGTACAAGCGCCGAAAACTATCGGGAATTGTTTGGTGCGCTTCAGTCTGGTCCCGGTCGAGTGGGTCATTGCGGCAAGACAGAGGAGGCGATCCTGTTGAGTTTCTCGTACTCGGCTCTGGCTTGCAGGAGTATCGGG
>DATCOK010000175.1:0-1697 GCA_036564765.1 Candidatus Acidiferrum sp.
CCGTGGGCTACATCTACATGCTGAAGTTGAGCCACTTGGTCGACGACAAGATCCACGCGCGTTCGATCGGGCCGTATTCGCTCATCACCCAGCAGCCGCTCGGCGGTAAAGCGCAGTTCGGCGGACAGCGGTTCGGCGAAATGGAAGTGTGGGCGCTGGAAGCGTACGGTGCGGCGCACATCCTGCAGGAACTGTTGACCGCGAAATCGGACGACGTGTATGGCCGCGCGAAAATCTACGAGGCCATCGTGAAGGGCGAGCCGGGCATCGAACCTGGAGTGCCCGAATCCTTCAACGTGCTGGTCCGCGAGCTGCAGTCCTTGTGTCTGGACGTCGAGCTGATGAAGCGGCAAAAAGCGCCAACGGATAAAGCGGCGGATTAGCGGAGGAGAGTTTTTCTCTTCCGCCTTCGCAGCGCAGCAGCAAATTTGGTAGTTGGGTTCTCAGCCGGTTCGGCGCCAAACGCCGAACCGCAGCCCGCACCGGCAAAACCGGGGTGGGAGGGAGGAAACAACCTTGTATCGCAGCAGCCCATATGATCGCGCCAGTTTGATTGCGGACTTCGACTCCATTCGAATCAGTTTGGCGAGTCCTGAGAAAATCCGTTCGTGGTCTCACGGAGAAGTGACCAAGCCGGAGACTATCAACTACCGCACGTTCAAGCCGGAACGCGACGGATTGTTTTGCGCCAAGATTTTCGGTCCGGTAACGGACTGGGAGTGCTTGTGCGGGAAGTACAAGCGCATGAAGCATCGCGGAGTGATCTGCGACAAGTGCGGCGTGGAAGTGACGTTGAGCAAAGTGCGCCGCGAGCGGCTGGGACACATCGAGCTGGCGTCGCCATGCTCGCACGTGTGGTTCTTCAAAGGCTTGCCGAGCCGCATCGGCTATCTGCTGGACATTTCCATGCGGGACCTCGAGCGCATTCTGTACTTCGAGGCTTTCGTGGTGGTGGATCCCGGCGAAGTAGCCGTTCTGCGCGAGCGGGAAGTGCTGCTCGAAGATAAATACCGCGAATTGCAGAAGGAATATCCCGGACAGTTCAACGCCAAGATGGGCGCGGAAGCCATCAAGGAGTTGCTGCGCCGCGTGGAAGTGGAAAAGCTTTCGGACGAACTGCGCGAAAAGATGAAGACCGATGCGTCGCTGCAAAAGCGCATCAAGTTCGCGAAGCGCCTGAAGGTTCTGGAAGCGTTCCGCAAGAGCGGCAACAAGCCGGAGTGGATGATCCTGGACGTGATTCCGGTGCTGCCGCCGGAGTTGCGCCCGCTGGTACCGTTGGACGGTGGACGATTCGCGACCAGCGACCTGAACGATCTGTATCGCCGGGTAATCAACCGCAATAACCGTTTGAAAAAGCTGATGGAGCTGCGCGCGCCGGACGTCATCGTGCGCAACGAAAAGCGCATGCTGCAGGAAGCGGTGGACGCGCTGTTTGACAATGGCCGCCGGGGCCGCGTGCTGCGCGGCACCAATAACCGCCCGCTGAAGTCCTTGTCCGACACGCTGAAGGGCAAGCAAGGGCGCTTCCGCCAGAACCTGCTCGGCAAGCGCGTAGATTATTCCGGCCGCTCGGTCATCGTGGTGGGCCCGGAATTGAAACTGCACCAGTGCGGTTTGCCGAAGAAAATGGCGCTGGAGCTGTTCAAGCCGTTCATCTACCACAAGCTCGAAGCGCAAGGGCACTGCACCACCAT
>DATCOK010000176.1:0-7376 GCA_036564765.1 Candidatus Acidiferrum sp.
ACGTGGGATCATCCAGACCTAAACCACGAAGCGCAATTCTGTCTTCGTTATAAGTTGGCGGCCCTACTTCAACGCCGCGGCAACGCTTGATCCAAGGTCCGCCGGCGTCTCCACGCAACGAATCCCCGCCGCACTCATCGCCGCATACTTGTCCTTCGCTGTGCCCTGTCCTCCGCTGATGATGGCCCCGGCATGGCCCATGCGTCTTCCCGGCGGCGCGGTCTGCCCGGCGATAAATCCCACCACCGGCTTCTTCACATTGGTCTTGATAAATTGCGACGCCCGTTCTTCCGCGTCGCCGCCAATTTCCCCAATCAGAATAATTGCGTGCGTGTCGGGATCGTCGTTGAAGAGTTTGATGGCATCCAGAAACGTAGTCCCGATGATCGGGTCGCCGCCAATTCCAATGCACGTCGACTGCCCGATCCCCAATCGCGTCAACTGATCGACCGCTTCATACGTGAGCGTCCCGCTGCGGCTCACCACGCCCACGTGCCCGGTTTTGTGGATGCGCCCCGGCATGATGCCGATCTTGCACTTTCCCGGCGAAATCACTCCCGGACAATTCGGCCCGATCAACCGCGTCTTTTTGAAATCCACGACCGCAGCCACGCGCACCATGTCCAACACCGGAATGCCTTCCGTGATGCACACCACCAGTGGAATTTCCGCGTCCGCCGCTTCGAGAATGGCGTCGGCCGCATATGGCGGCGGCACAAAAATTACCGACGCGTTAGCGCCAGTCTTTTTCACCGCGTCGCGCACGGTGTTGAACACCGGCCGTTCCAGATGCTCCGTGCCACCTTTGCCCGGCGTCACGCCGCCGACCACTACCGTGCCGTACTCAATCATCTGCTGGGCGTGAAACGTTCCTTCGCGCCCGGTGAAGCCCTGAATCAGCAGCTTGGTCTTTTCGTCAACGAGAACGCTCATCGCGCACCCGCCGCCAGGGCCACCACTTTTTGCGCGCCATCCTTCATTCCGTCCGCAATGGTGAAATTCAATTTACTGTCTCGCAGAATTTTCTGCCCCAGCTCCACGTTGGTCCCTTCCATGCGTACCACCACTGGCACCTTCAAGTGCAGGTCCTTGGCCGCGGCCACCACCCCGCTGGCCAGCACGTCGCAACGCAAAATTCCGCCAAATATGTTGATGAACACCGCCTTCACTGCGGGGTCCGCCATCAAAATTCCAAACGCGTTTTTCACCTGGTCCGCCGAAGCCCCGCCGCCGACGTCCAGAAAGTTCGCCGGCGATCCGCCCGCGTACTTGATAATGTCCATGGTGGCCATCGCCAGGCCCGCGCCGTTCACCATGCATGCCACGCTGCCGTCCAGCTTGATGTAATTCAATCCATATTTCGAAGCTTCTACTTCCAGGGGATCTTCTTCGTCGAGGTCGCGCAACTCGCGCAACTCTTTGTGGCGAAACAGCGCGTTGTCATCGATGGTCATCTTCGCGTCCAGCGCCACCAATTTGTTGTCGCCAGTCAACACGCACGGATTAATCTCCAGCATGGATGCGTCCGTATCGATGAACGCTTTGTACAGGGCCAGCAAAAACGGCACGGCATTGTGCACCGCTTCGATCGGCAACCCCAATCCAAACGCGATATTGCGCGCCTGATACGATTGCAACCCCACCACCGGCTGAATCACTTCACGCATGATCGCGTCGGGATTATCCTTGGCAACCTCTTCGATTTCCATGCCGCCCGCGGTGCTGGCCATGAAAATCACTTTGCCCGTAGTGCGATCCACCAGCAGGCCAAGGTAAAGTTCGCGCTTAATATCGAGCCCTTCCTCGATCAGCAAACGCTTCACAATCCGTCCGCCCGGTCCGGTCTGCAGCGTCACCAGGTTCATTCCCAAGATTTGGCTGGCAATCTCCGCCGCTTCGTCGGCGGAACGCGCCAGTTTCACTCCGCCGGCTTTGCCGCGGCCGCCCGCATGAATCTGCGCCTTCACCACCACTAAATTCGACTTCAACCGTTGCGCCGTCCCGCGCGCTTCTTCCTTGCGATACGCAACTTCTCCGCGCGGAATGGCCACACCATAGCGCGCGAGAATCGCTTTCGCTTGATACTCGTGAATCTTCATCGAGTTCCCATCAGTGATAGAATTTTGCGTTCGTGAAGCAGTGCAACTTGCTCGCCGGTGGCGAGCCTGCCCGCGGCAGGCGAACCTATTTACTGAGTCGATTTCATCCGCGAAGACTAGTTTACACGCGAGTGGAACGAATTCGAAATGGCCCGCACCAAGCGATTTTAAGCGTGCACGCGAGTTTACTCGGAAGCCCGAAACGGAGCAAGGACGCATGGCGCCTTCACTCATGCAGCGCGTGGAAAATGGGAAAATTCTAACGCGCGCCGAAGCCGAAGAGACCATGGAAGAAATACTCTCCGGCCGCGTTCCTACCTCGGAAATCGTCGGCCTGTTGCGCGGCATGAACGCCCGGCCTGTCGAATCCCAGGAACTAGCAGGCTTCGCCACCGTGATGCGCCGTCATGCAGCGCGCGTCTTCGCCGAAGAAGCTTTGCGCCCCGGGCATCTGCTCGACACCTGCGGCACCGGCGGTGACGGCTGCGACACTTTTAATATTTCCACCGCTGCCGCTATCGTCGCAGCAGCTGCGGGCGTGCACGTTGCCAAGCACGGCAATCGCGCCGCTAGTTCGCGCTGCGGCTCCGCCGACGTGCTGGAGGCGCTCGGCGTCCGTGTAAACCTTCCGCTCGAGCGTTGTGGCCAAGCCATCCGCGAAATCGGCCTCGGTTTCCTCTTCGCTCCCGCAGCTCACAGCGCCACGCGTCACGCCATCCCCGCGCGCAAGGAGATCGGCGTGCGTACCGCTTTCAATCTTCTTGGCCCGCTGACCAACCCCGCCGGCGCGCACTCCCAATTGGTGGGCGTCTACTCGAAGAACGTGTTGGACCTGATGGCCGCGACTCTCGCTGAACTGGGCACGCAGCGCGCATTCGTGGTGCACGGCGATGACGGCTTGGACGAAATTTCTTTGAGCGGCGCAACGCAAATCGCGGAAGTGCGCGATGGCCAGATTCGCCGCTTCACCCTCACTCCTGAAGATTTTGACTTGCCGCGAGCGCCGCTGGAAGTCTTGCGCGGGGGCAGCGCGGCCGAGAACGCTGCGGCAATTCATGGAGTTCTGGAGAATCATCCAGGCGCGCATCGGGACATCACCGTGATCAATGCCGCCGCGGCGCTCGTTGTCTCTGGAATCGCCCGGGATTTTCGCGAAGGCGCGCGGATCGCCGCCGGCGCTATCGCTTCGCGGGCCGCCAAAGAAAAACTCGCCGCGCTGGTGGCCTTCACCAATTGATTTCTGTGATCCATCTCCACAAATCCACGTTCGGGCGGGCCCATGTCTAATTTCCGCAAAGGTTACTGCAATTTGCTCGTCGCTGCGTCCTTGACGCTGCTCACCACCAGCGCCTTCGCGCAAAAGTCCGCCAGCCCGCCGGGAAACTCCAACGCCTTGCCACCGGCTCAGGTCGCCCAGGAAGTGCGCGACTATCGCATGAACAATGAAGACCGCATCGTGCGCGAACTCTCCGAATTCCTCGCCATCCCCAACGTCGCCAGCGACACCGGCAACATGCAGAAAAACGCCGCGCACCTCGTGGAACTGCTCGAAGCCCGCGGTATCGAAACCCACTTGCTCCCCATTCCGGGCCGTGGCCCCGTCGTTTTTGGAAAATTGGCCGCACCCAACGCGAAACACACCGTAATTTTCTACGCCCACTACGACGGCCAACCCGTCGATCCCGCTGCATGGACCGACGGCGCGCCATTCGAACCCGTCCTGCGCACCGGCCCGCTTGAATCCGGCGGCCAACGCATTCCGCTGCCCGCCAACAGCCCCCAACATCCCGCCATCTACAATGACGATTGGCGCATCTACGCGCGCTCTGCTTCTGATGACAAATCGCCGATCATCGCCCTGCTCGCCGCCCTCGACGCCTTGCGCGCGAAGAAAATCCCTCTCGGCGTGAATCTCAAATTAATTCTCGATGGCGAAGAAGAAGATGGTTCGCCCAATCTCGAACGCGTCCTTCTAGCGCATCGAAATCTGCTCGACGCCGACGTGCTCCTCACCGGTGACGGACCGGTCCATCAAAGTGGCCGCCCGCTGGTTTTCTTCGGCAATCGCGGCATCCTCGGGCTGCAAATCACTACGTATGGCGCGATCCGCGCGCTGCACAGCGGCCACTACGGCAATTGGGCGCCCAATCCGGTTTTCTCACTCGCGCGGCTGCTCACGTCCATGAAATCCGCCGACGGCAAAGTGCTGGTCGATCATTTTTACGACGACGTCCTGCCGCTCAGCGCGACGGAGAAGGACGCCCTCACCGCCATGCCTAACAACGACGCCGACCTCGAGCGCGAGCTGCAATTCAAACAACCCGAAGGCGGCGGCCAACGCCTGATGGAGCTACTGCAATATCCGTCTCTCAACGTTCGCGGCATTCGCAGCGCGTATGTCGGCGAGCAGGCACAAAACGTCGTCCCCGAAAAGGCCGTCGCCGCGGTGGATATCCGCCTGGTTGCGGGCGAAGACCCGGACAAAAAATTCGAGCAGATCGTCGCGCACATCCGCAAACAAGGTTTCTTCGTCACCGCGAACGAACCCACGAAGGAAGAACGTCTCGCTAACGCGCATATTGCCCGGGTCGTCAAAGATCCATTCAACTATCCCGCCTCGCGCACCTCCATGGAACTCCCCGTCTCACGAGCCCTCGTCAAAGTCACGCAAGGCGCCACCAATAACGACACCGTCGTCGCCCCCATGCTGGGCGGCAGCGTCCCCATGTACATCTTTGAAAATCTGAAAATCCCCTGGATCGGCGTCCCCATCGTCAACTACGACAACCACCAGCACAGCTCCGACGAAAACCTCCGCCTCGGCCATCTTTGGCGCGGCATCGAATTTTACGGCGTCATCCTCGCCGACCTGGATTGGTGAAATCCATGCACTGGTGCGTTGCATTCACGACATAGTGCGGTAACGTGAACGCCGCACCATCGTCCGGTGTCTGCTAATTTTGTTCGTATGAAACTGGCCGACGCGAATCCAGCCGTTCGTCTGGCCCTCCAGGCATTTCAGGCCAGCGCGGAATACGCTCTCGCGGCCCTATGGTCTACCGCCGCGCTGTTTTCGTTTCTCTTGGCTCACGGCCCCATGGCCACGACCGGTTTTATTTCAATCTCATTTGGGCAATCTCGCAAACTTCGACTTTTCTCCTCTGGGGGGTACTGTTGTTCGGCGCATTTTGGGGCTTGCGCCACATCGGTGCCCCTATATTTCTTTTGCGCATTCTCGGCGCCCTGGCCGCTCCCTCACTGGCAATCCTGATTAGCCGCCACTCTTTTTTTGGTGTGCTCAATTCGCCGGGCTACTACTTCGTTGCTCCGATGATCTTCCTCGCAATATTCATTCTGTGTGCCGCGGTATACGGCGCCGTATTGTTGCCGCGCATCTTGCAACCCGGTTCAACTCCCCACTTACACATCCACTTCCTGGTGCTGGCGCTTTTCGTGCCCTACGTTCCGCTCCTGATTCTGCACGCCGCGAATCCGCAACTTCCCTTCCCCACGTCATCGGCCCGTAATATTTCCGCTCCACATTACGGCCAGATCGTCTTCGCCCGCTGGACGCCCGGCTCGGAAGCCCTCGCCGTAGAACCCTTCCATATGCATCTATCGCCGCAACGCGGCGGACTGTTCACGGAGCCCGCCGATCCTTCTCGCGGATTCGTGAGCCTTAACGATGACGAGATCCGGCGACTGCGGTCAGCGGGCATTACGGGTTCGATAAAAGTTTTAGGCAGCGCACCCTTGAATGACACCGGCAGGCTGGTTCTGATCATGTCGCAGCAGATTGCGCAGGACTTTCAATTTGCGACTCCCGCCGAGAACGCCCAGGTCATCTATATCCAGGGCGCCGAAGGCTGGCGCAAGTTGCCCCCGGAAGCCCGCGAGGCCAAATCCACCGTGCGCATGTATGTTCCCGAGCAGCGTCCTGATGTGACAGGCTTCGAAATCAAATACGAAAACGGCCGCGATTACCGCGACGAAACCTGTTACCTCTGGCCGTAGAATCCCCAATCAAATCGGGCGCTCCACACGACGGTTTTTCGTGCTTGCCCCTCGTAGAGGGAGGGGATTTTGTGAAGGGACCGGCAAGGACTTATCTGTACAGACGCGTTCACAACTCCAAAAAATTCTTCAGCAATTTCTTTCCCGACTCCGTCAACACCGATTCCGGATGAAATTGCACGCCTTCAATCTTGTGCCGCCGGTGCCGCAACCCCATGATGATTCCATCGTCCGTCTCGGCCGTAATCATCAATTCCCGCGGCAAAGATTTTCGCTCCACAATCAGCGAGTGATATCGCGTGGCGGTGAATGGATCGGCCAAATCGCGAAATACCCCCTTGTTATCGTGATGAATCTCGCTGGTCTTCCCGTGAAACAGTTCCGGCGCCCGCTTGATCTTTCCGCCAAATGCCGCCCCGATGGCCTGATGCCCGAGACAAACTCCGAGGATCGGAAATTTGCCCGCAAGTTCCGAAACCAGCTCCATGGATATTCCCGCTTCCTGCGGCGTGCACGGGCCCGGCGAAATCACGATGCGCTCCGGTTTGCGACGCGCAATTTCGTCCACGCTGATCTTGTCGTTGCGGTGCACTTCCACTTCGCAACCGAGCTCGCCGAGATATTGCGCCAGGTTGTAAGTAAACGAATCGTAGTTGTCGAGCAGCAGAATCACTTCAGTTTTTTCTCCGGGAAGCTACCGCGCGCGATTTCTTCCGCCGCAAGCTCGCACGCGGCGCACGCCCCCCGCGATTTTGATGCGCGGCTTCCAGTGCCGCAATTAGCGCCCCGGCTTTATTGACCGTCTCCTGATATTCGCCCTGCGGGGTGGAATCCGCCACCAATCCCCCGCCGGCCTGCACGTGCGCTACGCCATTTTTAATCACCATGGTGCGCAGCGCGATACAGGAATCCAGGTTCCCCGCGAAATCCAGGTACAGTACCCCGCCAGAATAAATCCCGCGCCGGGTGCGCTCCAGCTCTTCGATAATTTCCATGGCGCGCACTTTCGGAGCCCCCGAGACGGTGCCCGCCGGAAAGCAGGCCATCAGCGCGTCGAAACAATCCACATCCTCGCGCAAGCGCCCCCGCAAGCTCGAAACGATATGCATCACGTGCGAAAAGCGCTCCACGGACATCAACTGCTCCACTTTCACGCTGCCGTATTCGCAGACGCGCCCCAGGTCATTGCGGCCCAGGTCCACCAGCATGACGTGCTCAGCGCGCTCCTTTTCGCTGGCCAACAATTGCTTTTCGAAGCGCTGG
>DATCOK010000177.1:0-1945 GCA_036564765.1 Candidatus Acidiferrum sp.
GTGGAAAGACAATATATACAAAAACGATTGTTGGAGGAGTTTGGATTACCTAGGCTGAGTTTGTTCTATTTGGCGTGAGGGAGCATCGCAGAGAGATTCCTCAACTTCGCGGGCCGACTCGTTCGCAGGAGCGAACGGGAAGAAAATGCGTCGGCCCTCTCCGGTCGGAATGAAAATATGAAAGCGCGACTCCTGCCGCCGGCGTAGGCTGGCGGTGGCGAAGCAAAAGAAAGAGAGGAGCCGCGCCATGCAAGAGTATATTGCGTTTGACAGTCACAAGCATTACACGTGGGTGGAACACCAGGAGGCCAACACCGGGAAGTTGCGGCAGTACCGCCTGGAGCACGAGCCGGGAGCGATTCAACGAGCGCTGAGCCAGTGCACTCCCGGAACGGCGGTAGCCGTGGAAGCCACCGCCAACTGGTATTGGATTACCGACGAGATCGAGCGAGCCGGCTGCGTGCCGCGGTTGGTGCATCCGCGCAAAGCGAAGCTGATGATGGGGCAGATCAACAAGACCGACCAGCTGGACACCCACGGATTAAATATCCTGCAACGCAACGGCACGTTGCCGACGGTATGGATTCCACCGGGGGAGTTGCGTGAACTACGCGAACTAACGCGCACGCGGGTGGTGCTGGTGGCACAACGCACGCGCTGGAAGAATCGCATCACCGCGACACTAGCCAAGTGGGGATTGCCGGCCAGCGAGTACAGCGACCCGTATGGAAAAAAAGCGCGCGAAGAACTGGAGCAGCGGATGGAGCGTTTGCCGCCCCAGACCCGCTGGGCCACGCGGCAGATGCTGGTGCAGTTGGATGGCTTGAGTGCGCAGATTAAGGAGTTCGAGAAGCGCCTGGAGGAACTGGTGGAGATTACTCCGGCGATGCAATGGCTGGAGACCCTGCCTGGGATAGGAGTGATTTTATCGGCGACCATCGCGCTGGAGGTTGGGGATATTGGACGCTTCCTGAGCGCGGAACGATTGGCGTCGTATTCCGGGACGGTACCGCGGGTGCATTCCAGTGGAGATCGCACGCGCTACGGGCGCACCCGGCCGGATGTGAATCGCTATTTGAAATGGGCTTTTGCGGAAGCGGCGAATTCGATAGCGGTGAATTATCGGCGATGTCCGGACCGGCACGTGAGCCAGTTGTATGCGCGATTGCGGACTCGCAAAGGGCACAGCAAAGCGGTGGGGGCGGTGGCCCGGCATTTGGCGGAGGCGGCCTTCCATGTGTTGAGCCGTCAACAAGCCTATCGAGATCCGACAACCAAAGTGGGTCGGACCAACGGAGGTGCGAACGCGACCGTGTCATGAGCCGAGGTTTGGACTCGCGGAATGAATGCGACACACCTCCGAAACATGTTCATGCCCAACACTAGGGCGAAGAGATGACTGGGGAAGACCCCTTCGGATTTGTTCGGAGTTGTATTTGACCGTCGCGCTTTCAGAGATGACAACGTCCTTGAGGAGTTGGCTTTAGGGTGTGAGCAGAAAGCGCATATCTACTAAACTACTTGTTGATGCTGGCGTGCCGCACTGAGGCTTATTGGCTTTTCGCACAGGAATGAGCGAAACTTTTTACTCCCAATCAAAGCTCTGGTGAGCAACTTATTTGGAGAAGCAATGCATTCAACAAAAGATGTGTTGCGGCAATTTAAATTTTCGGGGACATGCCTGCTATTTATTTTTTTACTCTGGGCGTGGCAGCCTTTGATTCGCGCACAAGATCATCCGGCTCACGAGGGTCAGGCGGGCCACGAGGGCCAAGGGGGAATGAGCAACGACATGCCCGGAATGGACATGACGCCGACGGCGCCGGACCCGATGGCGGCCATGCGGACGCCCGAAAAACTGGCCGCGGACAAACGCGAAAGTGAATTCAACCATCACCTGGCCGGGTTTTTTGTGGTGCTCGCGGGAATTTTTATTCTTGCGGAG
>DATCOK010000178.1:0-2690 GCA_036564765.1 Candidatus Acidiferrum sp.
GTGCAACCGCTGCCGTATCACGCCAAGCAGGAATATTTGACGGCGCCAGGAAAACTCGAAGATGAGTGGGTCTACCGGCGGCACCCGGAAGATTGGCAGAACTATCACACACGCTACGTCACGCCGGATATTTTTGCCCAGGCACTGCGAAACGAGGCTCACCAGTGAAAGGTGGACCGCTGGCACGAGGGTTGTTGATCATCTTTTTCGTGGCCATGGTGGCCAGCCCGCTGGTCATCAAGCGCATGGCCGCGCGGCGGGAAGTCGCCAAGTCCACGCTCGATCTGCAATCCGCGCTGGCACGCCACGGATTTTATTTACAGGAAGTCTCGCACGTTGCGGGCGTGAATTTTGTGCATCAGGCGCCCATGCTCGATCACAAACTGGATCACATCATGCCGGAAGTGGCGTCCATGGGCGCCTCCGTTTCGATCGTGGATTTCGATCGCGATGGCTGGCCGGATATTTACGCCACCAACAGCGCGGAAGGCAGCAAGAACGCGTTGTATCGCAACCAGCACGACGGAACTTTCAAAGATGTGGCGGAAGAGTTGGGCATCGCCGACGTCAATAAGCCCGGCACCGGCGTCTCCATGGCCGCGGTGTGGGGCGATTACGACAATGACGGTTACGAAGATTTATTGCTGGTGAAATGGGGCCGGCCGGAGTTGTATCACAACGATGCCGGGCGCGGATTTACGCCGGTCAAAGACACCGGCCTGCCCACATGGATAAATGCCAATTCGGCCATCTGGCTCGACTACGATGGCGACGGTTTGCTGGACCTTTTTATCGGCGGCTACTACGCGGAAGACATCGACCTGTGGCACCTCAACACCACGCGCATCATGCCGGAAAGCTTTGAGTACGCGAAAAACGGCGGCAGAAAATTCCTGTTTCACAATCTTGGCAACGGAAAATTTGAAGACGTCACCGAGAAAATGGGTATCAACAGCCGCCGCTGGACCTTGGCAACATCGGCGGCGGATTTGCGTGGCACCGGGCGGCCGGACCTGTTTATCGCCAATGACTATGGCGTTTCCGAGATGTACTTCAACGACGGCAAGAAGTTTCGCGAAGTCGGCGAAAAAACCGGCGTAGGCTTCGCGCCGAAGAGCGGCATGAACGTAGCGTATGGCGACATTTTCAACCAGGGGAAGTACGCGATTTACGTGACGAATATTTCTGAAGAAGGCGTGCTGATTCAGGGAAATAATTTGTGGGTGCCCAAAGAAGGCACCTCCGGCGACAATTTGAAGTACGAAAATCTGGCGCGCGACATGGGCGTGGAACTCGGCGGATGGAGCTTCGGCGCGCAGTTTGCGGACTTAAATAATGATGGGACTCTGGACTTGTATCTGACCAACGGATACGTGTCGCTCGATCGCGCGCGAAATTACTGGTACGACTTTTCCAAAGTGGCCGGCGGCAACACCGCCATCATCGCCGACGCCAAAAATTGGCCGGCGATGGAAGGCCGCAGCCTGTCGGGCTACCAACAGAAGCGCGTGTGGATGAATGACGGCGCGGGAAAATTTGTGGACGTGGCGCACGCGGTCGGAGTGACGGACACCTACGATGGCCGCTCCGTCGCCATGGCGGATTTGTGGAATCGCGGCGTGTTGGACGTGGTAGTGGCCAATCAACGCGGACCGCTGCTGATTTACAAGAACACCGTGACACTGGAAAATAAGTGGGTGGAGTTTGAGTTGGAAGGCTCGAAGAGCAACCGCAGCGCCATCGGGGCGCAGGTCACGCTGTTCTGGAACGGGCAGAAGCAGGTCCAGGAAGTTTCCGGCGGTAGCGGCTTCTGCGCGCAGAACCAACGCCGTTTGCATTTTGGTTTGGGCAAGACAACGCAAATTGAAAAAGCCGTGATTCGCTGGCCCTCCGGAAAAATCCAAACTCTCGAGCAGCCCACCGTGCAAGAGATTCATAAAGTGAAGGAGCCCGCGTGAGCACTTCGGCAGCGCCACCGATGGAATTTCCGCAGTGGAAGAAAATCATCAGCCTGGACAATCGCTACATCGCGCCCATTTTCATCACGCTGATCCTCCTGGTGGGTAACCTGTCGTTCGGGATTCTCGAGAGCTATCAGAAAACCTTGCTGGCCATCGTGGCCAGCATCGGCACCGAGATGATTTTGTCGCGTATATTCATGGGCAAGTGGCCCAACATCGCCAGCGCCTACATCAGCGGCATCAGCGTGGGCATTCTGGTGCGTTCGCCGGCGTTCTGGCCCTACGCAGTGTGCAGCATCATCTCTATCACTTCAAAATATGTTTTGCGCGTGAAGGGCCGGCACATCTGGAATCCGTCCAACTTCGGAATTTCCGTGCTGCTCTTTTTGGCGGCGGACACCGTAGCGAGTCTCAGCATTCAATGGGGCAACTACCTGTTGCCCATGCTGGTGATCTGGGTGCTCGGCTCGGTGATTATCTACCGGCTGCGCCGCTTTCACATCACCGCCATTTACGTGGCCTCCTTTCTGATCTTTGCCATCTTGCGGAGTTATTTGACGGGCAGCCCGTGGCAGTCAGAAGTCGCGCCCATAACCGGCCCGATGTATCAGCTCTTTATTTTCTTCATGATCACCGACCCGAAAACCACCGTGCGTTCGAAAGCCGGGCAGTGCATCACGGTTTTTGCCGTGGCCTTGCTCGAAATGATCCTGCGGTTGAACCAAGTGG
>DATCOK010000179.1:0-7333 GCA_036564765.1 Candidatus Acidiferrum sp.
TTCCTCCGCTTTGCAAGCCGACTGCTTCGCCGGAGCGAAGCAGGGAGAAAAAACGTCGACTCGCTCCGGTCGGAATGACTTGGTCTGGGCGGAACGCTGAATTCTGGCGAAGCTGGAGCGGAGGGCCGGCTCGGGTCAATAGATGGAAGGAAGGCCGGACAGAGGCGATTCGGCAAAAAAATAGGGCGGCTCGTGAGAGTCGCCCTATTTAGCCGCCTGTGCGAGCCAAGGGGTTAAACCGTGGCGCGACCGCGGAAGAAGTGAAACAGGATGGAGATGACGGCGAGAACCAGGAGGATGTGAATGAATCCGCTGGTTACGTGAAACGCCGTGAAGCCCAACAACCAAAGAACCAAGAGAACTCCGGCGATGATCGCTAGCATGTAATTTCCCTCGTACTGAATTTCGAAGCCACGCGATGTTCCATGCGGTGCGATTGCAAGTTTTAGCATCGGGTGGCGAAACAGTCGATAAGGGCCAATGCTTATGAGGGGGCGAGAATTCCTGTAGAACGGAAGTGGCGGGTGGGGCGGGGGTTACGGGGCGGATTTGGGTTAGTTTTGTTGGTTTTTGTGCGAGGAGCGGAAGATTACGGTGCATTGAAGCGTTCGGAGTTGTGCGGGCGGACTAGCTCGGATCGAGTGACTGCGCCACACTTAACGACTCAATCGCAGGTCTCGATGTTCTACGTTACGAACCGCACCCTCCAAAAACCCGAGGGTGCGGCACCCTCACAACCGTTGGTTTCGGAGATATACAGCGTCGAGGGCTTGGATCGCTTGGATCGCTTGGATCGCTTGGCTACTTTTCGTCGGTGTCTTTGCTGCGTTTTTTTGGTTTTTTGGCGGCGAAGGCGGTGCGGGCGCTGACCAGCATGCGGTCCATGTCGTCGCTCTTGGAGAAGACGGCGTCGACGCCGGCGGCGCGGGCGGCGCGATCGACTTCAGGACCGCCGTGGGCGGTCAGAATATAGATAGGCGTGGCGGGGGAGTTAGTCTTCAGCGTTTCGGCGGCTTCCAGGCCGTTCATGATGGGCATGGACAGGTCGAGCACGATCAGGTCGGGAGCCAGTTCCTCGGCTTTGGCGATGGCGTCCATGCCGTTGACGGCTTCGCCGATCACCTTGAATTCGGGTTCGGCTTCGAACAACTCGCGAACGGCTACACGAACGCTTTCGGAATCATCAACAATCAGGACAGTGGGCATACGGCTCTTATCTAGGAGAAGTTACGGCGAGAGATCTGAGACCGCTCGGACTCCTATCGTTAGATGACGGGCGAGCAAGAACTGTTGGACGAGCGGGCTTACTTTAGTTCAGATTTGCTAATTTCAAAATACCATTTTCAGTGCATGGGATGGCACTTTCGTGGGGGTGCGGTGCCGAGTTGAGAACGCCCGGTTAGCTGGAAGTTACGTGTAAGCCGAATTCCTTATGGGTGGCAATAAGGGCTTTGGTGACGGCCTGATCTTCGACGACGAAGGAGATGTTGCTTTCGCTGGAGCCCTGGGCGATGGCGATGAGGTTGACGTTTTCGCGACCCATGGCGGCGAAGGTGCGGCCGGCAACTCCGGGAGTGCCGCGCATATTTTCGCCGACGACGGCGACGATGGCGATGTTGTTGACCACGGTGACGTGCTCGACCTTGTGGTGTGCGAGATCCTGGGCGAACTCCTTGCGCAGGGCTTCGACGGTGCGCGGAGCGTCGGTGGCGGAGACGATGAAGCAGATGTCGTTCTGCGAAGAGGACTGCGAGATCAGCAGGACGTTGGCGCGCAACCCCGCGGTGGTGGAAAAAGTGCGGCCGACCACGTCGGGCAAGCCGACGATGCCCGGGCCGCCCACGGCGATGAGGGTAACGTTGCGAATGGCGGTGAGGGCTTTGACGCCACCGCCGATGCTGCGGCCCTCGGGCGTAATTTTTGTGCCGGGAAGTTCGGGGGCGAAGCTGTTGCGGATCCACACCGGGATGCCGGCCTGCATGACGGGATTCAGCGTTTTGGGATGCAGAACTTTGGCGCCGAAGTAAGCGAGCTCGGCGGCTTCGCGATAGGAGATGACCGGAATGGTGCGGGCTTCGGGGACCAGGCGCGGGTCGGCGGTTAGCACACCGTTGACGTCGGTCCAAATGATGACTTCGTTGGCGTCGAGCGCGGCGCCGAGGATGGTAGCGGAGTAGTCGGAGCCGCCGCGGCCGAGCGTGGTGAGTTTCCCATCGGCGGTAGCTCCGATGAAACCGGTGACGATGGGCACGATGCCTTGCGCAAGCAGGGGATTGAGCCGCGCTTGGGAGCGTTCGCGGGTCAAGTCCATACGCGGCTCGGCGCCGCCGTGATAGTCGTCGGTGACGATGAGTTCGGTGGCTTCGATCGATTCGCTGCGCAGGCCGAGGGCGCGGACAGCTTCGGCGACCATGGGGGCGGAGAGGCGTTCGCCGAGGCTGGAGATTTCGTCGAGGGTGCGCGGGGTGAGTTCGCGGAGAAGCGCGGTGCCGTCGCAGAGGCGGCGGGCTTCGGCGAGGACGCTGTCGAGCTTTTGCGTGACGGCCTGGCGAGTAGTTTCGTCGCGAATTAATGTTTCGACGGCGGTGGCGTGCTGGCTGCGCAAGGATTTGACGAGGTTGGCGCCTTCGTTGGAGTCGCCGGTGGCGGCCTTTTTGGCGGCGTCGATCAGGCGGTTGGTGACGCCACTCATCGCCGAGACGACCACCACGCAGGGATTGTGGCGGGCGGCGTTGGCGACGATTTGCGCGGTGCGCGCGATGCAGGCGGGGTCGCCGACGGAGGTGCCGCCAAACTTCATGACCTGCAGGGTGGAGCTCATGCCGCGAATCCTCGACTTGCAGAATAAAAAATTACGCGCGAATTGTGGGCGAATTGTTACCGCGTGTTGCTTAGCTTCAGTATACGAGATCAGCGAAGCGAGGCTTCCATTGCTTGAGCTCGTTCGAGGTCCGAGCGAAACACCCAGACTTCGTATTCGAAGGTGGAGCGCTTGGGGTAGGAGAACCACAGGAAACTGATTCTGGGGCCGGCGTAGACGGTTTCCTTGTAATGAGCCGGAATATCTTGAGCGTTGAGCGCGGTCAGAAGTTTATCCATGAAACGCTCACTGTCGCCTTTCCAGAGGCGAGCGGGAGATGCTTGCGCTTCAGCTTTCGTGGCCACCAAAGGAACCTGGCAGTCGCTGCATTCTGTAAAGCCATCGCGATATTCGGATTGGCAGAGCGGGCAGAACATGTCTGGGCAGCAGAGTCTACTACGACAGGGGGCAGGTTGGTTGAGGCACCCGCAGGCGGATGCTATCCTGCCAGCTATGGCGGACCCTGCCGTTTCGCCCACGGAAATCGCGCAAATACAGCCGCTGGACCATTCGCGGCGCCAGTTGGAGGCGCTGCTGGAGGTGAGCGAAGCGATCGCGCAGCAGCGCGATTTGCCGGCGCTGTTCCACGAACTGGCGGAGCGGCTGCACTGGGTGGTGGAGTTCGATTTTCTGACGCTGGTGCTGCACGACCCGGTGCGCAACGTGATGCGGCTGCACATTCTGGAGACGCGCATTCCCACCGACAAAATTGTGGGCAAGGAGACACCCATCGAGGGGCACCCGGCGGGGTGGGTGTGGCAATCGCAGCAGCCGTTTGTGATCAATGACAAAGAGACGCGCTACCCGGTTTTCTTGCAGCACTTGCACGATGCGGGGGTGCATTCGCTGGCGATGGTGCCGCTGACCACAGCGCAGCGGCGCTTGGGGGCGATGGGTTTCGGGACGCTGAAGCCGCAGGAAATTACGGATGCGGAGTTGACGTTCATGCAGCGGGTGGCCAGCCAGGTGGCGGTGGCGGTGGACAATGCGCTGAACCTGGAAACTTCGCAGGCGTATCAGGCGCAACTTTCCGAAGAGCGCGACCGGCTGCGGGTGCTGCTGGAAGTGAACAACGTGCTGGTGAGCAGCCGCGAATTGCCGGTGCTGTTTCGGGGGATTGTTTCGACACTGGAGCGCGTGATTCATCACGACTACACGAGTTTGGCGGTGCTGGATCCGGCGACGGGATTGCTGAAAATTTATGCGCTGGATTTTCCGGGGCGCGAAGAGCTGATCAAAAATGAAGTGACCATACCGCGGGAGATTTCGCCTTCGGGCGATGCCATTGCGGGGGGCAAAACGGTCTGCGCGCGGGGCGATGAGCTGGACCGTTATCCCAGCGAAGTGATGCGGATTTTGCGTAATGACGGGATTCAGACCATTTGTTGCATTCCGCTGATAACGCAGGGGCGGACGTTCGGGACGTTGAATGTGGCTAGCCGGCGGCTGGATGCGTTTCCGGGGCGGGACATGGAGTTGCTGCAGCAAGTGGGGGCGCAGATTGCCATCGCGGTGGAAAATGCGTTTGCGTTCAAGGAAATCGATGCGCTGAAGGACAAGCTGGCGGAAGAGAAGCTTTATCTCGAGGAAGAAATTCGCAGCGAGTTTAACTTCGAGGAGATTATCGGCGATGCGCCTTCGCTGAAACGCGCGTTGTCGCAAGTGGAAGTGGTGGCGCCGACGGATACTGCCGCGCTGATTCTGGGCGAGACGGGAACGGGCAAGGAGCTGATTGCGCGCGCGATTCATAATTTGAGTCCGCGGCGGCAGCGCACTTTTGTGAAGATCAATTGCGCGGCGATACCCAGCGGGTTGCTGGAGTCGGAACTATTCGGGCACGAGCGCGGGGCGTTTACCGGGGCGCTGAACCAGAAAATCGGGCGCTTCGAATTGGCGGACCGCGGCACGCTGTTTCTGGACGAAGTGGGCGATTTGCCAGCGGAACTGCAGCCGAAACTGTTGCGGGTGTTGCAGGAGCAGGAGTTCGAGCGGCTGGGCAGCAATCGCACGATTAAAGTGGACGTGCGTATCGTGGCCGCGACCAATCAGGATCTGGCCAAGCAGGTGGCGGAGCGGACGTTTCGCAGCGACCTGTATTACCGGCTGAACGTTTTTCCGATTCAGATTCCGGCGTTACGCGAGCGGCGCGAAGATGTGCCGCTGCTGGTGCGGTATTTTGTACAGAAATTCAGCCGGCGGCTGAACAAAGTGGTGGAGTATGTGCCGGCGGAAGCCATGAACGCGCTGGCGAATTATCCCTGGCCGGGAAATGTGCGCGAGCTGGAAAATTTTATCGAGCGCGCGGTGCTGCTGTCGCCGGGGAAAGAGCTGCGCGTGCCGGTTTCGGAATTGGTGGCGGAATCGAATGCGCTGGTGGCGGAAAGCAGCGGTGCGGCGGATATGCCGCGTGTGGAGTTCGATGCGCGACACGACGGCGAGGCGGAAGATGCGGCGCCAGCTTCGATCTCCACGCTGGAGCAGGCGGAGCGACAGCACATTCAGCGTGCCTTGCAGCAAACGCACTGGCGTATCGGTGGGCCGAAGGGCGCGGCGGCGCTGCTGGATATGAAGCGCACGACGTTGCAGGCGCGTATGAGGAAATTGAATATCCGGCGGCCGGAGTGAATTGCGAGGCGATTGCTTTTTGGGGCAGAGATAGTTGAGATTGGGGCAGCTACAATCGAGAACTACTCGGCGAATTTGTGAAGAGTTTTCGCGTACGCATCAGCACGACATTTTAGTGGAACGTTCAGGAGAATTTGCGGAATGAAGCGTGCGTTGATCACCGGCATCACTGGGCAGGACGGCTCGTATCTCGCGGAGCTGCTGCTTTCGAAGGGTTACGAGGTACACGGAATTATCCGGCGCTCCAGCACGTTCAACACGCAGCGCATCGATCATATTTATCAGGACCCCAACGATCCGAACGCGCGCTTGTTTCTGCATCACGGAGATTTGTCGAGCACGGAATGGATTTTGAGCCTGATTTACAGCCTGGCGCCCGAGGAGTTGTATCACCTGGCGGCGCAAAGCCACGTGCGGGTGAGTTTTGATGTGCCGGAATATACGGGCGACATAACCGGGCTGGGCACTATGCGATTGCTGGAAGCGGTGCGGCGCAGCGGCTGCAAGACACGTTTTTATCAGGCGTCGAGTTCGGAGATGTTCGGGTCGGCGCCGGCTCCGCAGCATGAAAATACAGTGTTTCAGCCGCGCAGCCCGTATGCGGTGGCCAAGGTGTATAGCTACTGGATGACGAGAATTTATCGCGAAGGCTACGGGATGCACGCGGCCAACGGAATTTTGTTTAATCACGAGAGCCCGCGGCGCGGCGAAACGTTTGTGACCCGTAAGATCACCCGTGGAGTGGCCAGTATTCTCGCGGGCAAAGAGAGCAGCCTGTACCTTGGCAATCTGGATTCGCGGCGCGACTGGGGTTACGCGCCGGAATACGTGGAAGCCATGTGGCAGGTGGTGCAGCAGGATGCGGCGGACGATTATGTGATTGGCACGGGCGAAGCGCATTCGGTGAAAGAGTTCGTGCAGGAAGCGTTCGCCTATGCAGGGCTCGACTGGGAAAAGCACGTGAAGATTTCGGAGCGCTACTTCCGGCCGCTGGAAGTGGATACGTTGATCGCGGACGCCGGCAAGGCGCGCAAGGAGCTGGGTTGGGAGGCGCGCGTAAAGTTTCACGATTTGGTGGCCATCATGGTGGACGCGGACATCGAGGCGCAGGGGCTAAAGGCGCCGGGACGGGGACGTGCGATTCTCGAAGAAAAAATCGGTTCGTGGAACCGCTGGCAGAACTCGGTGGTGCGCGTGGCGCAGGCGATTCCGGGGCAAGCGTCGCATTAAGACGCCCGCTGTATCATTTTCGAAAATCCAAGGACATTGAGGAACCATGGGCTTCTGGGAAAATCGTCGAGTTGTCGTAACCGGTGGGCACGGTTTTCTCGGTTCGTTCGTGGTGGAAAAGTTGCGGGCTGCTGGAGCCAAGGAAGTGGTGGTACCGCGGAGCAAGACCCATGATCTGCGAGTGCAGACGGAAGCGTTGCGGCTGTACACCGACGCGAAGCCGGACGTGGTGATTCATTTGGCGGCGGTGGTGGGTGGGATCGGGGCGAACCGGGAAAATCCTGGACGATTTTTTTACGATAACGCCATCATGGGGCTGAATCTGATCGAGGCTGCACGGGCGACCGGCCTCGAGAAGTTTGTTTGCGCGGGTACGATTTGTTCTTACCCCAAGTTCACGCCGGTGCCGTTTCGCGAGGAAGATTTCTGGAACGGCTACCCGGAAGAGACCAACGCGCCGTACGGCCTGGCGAAAAAGATGCTGCTGGTGCAGTTGCAGGCCTACCGTGAGCAGTACGGCTTCAACGGGATTTATCTCACGCCCGTGAATTTGTACGGGCCGCGCGACAATTTTGACCTGGAAAGCTCGCACGTAATTCCGGCGCTGATCCGCAAGTG
>DATCOK010000180.1:0-2338 GCA_036564765.1 Candidatus Acidiferrum sp.
TACGGCGCGTGAAGATACGACGGCTGAGTGTCGGGGTGCGCGCGGCGGTAAGCAAAAAAGTTTGGCATGCTGCTTGGCTCGTTTTGCACACGATATTACAGCGGCACCACTGATTATAGACTGATGTTGCGGTGCTCAGGAGGCCGCTCGTGAGCCGCAGTCTTAGCGGTCTGAGGCCCAGCCAATTTGTGCCTGGCGCCAACACTCCGGATGTTTTACTTTGCGGCGGAACACAGTGGCGGTAGATTTCGAGAGTTAGGTCGGGCGGTTGCGCGGGGAAAATTGTGCGGAGGGGAATGATGGCGATTGAACGTTTACATATCGGGCCGCGGATGTCGCAGGTGGTGATCTACAACGGAGTGATTTATCTGGCGGGGCAAGTGGCGGCGCGCGCGCCGGGCGGCAGCGTGGCGGAACAGACGAAGGATATTTTGGCGCGCATCGATGAGCTGCTGAAAGAGGCGCGCAGCGACAAGAGCAAAATCCTTTCGGCGACGATCTGGTTGACGGATATGTCGACGTTTCCGGAGATGAACGCGGTGTGGGACAAGTGGGTGGTGGAGGGCGCAACGCCGGCGCGGGCGACCGTGGAAGCGCCGAAACTGGCGGGGCCGGCATTCAAGGTAGAGATTGCCATCGTGGCGGCGCAAGGGTAGCCGGAGTAGGTCATTCGACTTCGATTTTCTGAAAACTTCTGCGTCAGCTGGCTGCGATTTTTCTGTCGTGGCAAAGGTGTGGTATGACGGCGGAATTCAATCGCCGTCGCCGAGTAGTTCCAACTTCCACCTACATTTCAAAGATTCTGGGGCGCGTTACTTTGCGGCGTGGCTGTAGTGGTCGCCGAAGAAGTCGCTTTTGTTCCAGGTGGGGCGCTGTGGATCTTCGGCGATCAAGTAGCCGCAGAGGAAGACGAAGCGGGCGTACTTGGCGGCGGCGTCCCAATCGAGATTGGGTTGGTCCATGTCGTCCTGAGGATGGTGGTAGCGCACCTGTTCCCAATTTTTGAAAATGGCGGCGGGATTGATTTTTGGATCGCTGGATTTTAAACCGGGCACTGGAAAGATGGCGGGGATGCCCTGCTTCACGAAGGAGTATTGATCGCTGCGGATGAAGACCACTTCTTCGGGGGCGGGGTCGGGGCTTTCGACGAGGTGCAGACGGGCGGCGGCTTTTTTGACGACGTTATCGAGGCTGGAATGTTCGGCGCCGTAAGCCACGATGTCTTGGAGGGGCCAGAGCATGAGGTCTTCGTCCATGTTGACGTCGGCGACGATGGAATTCTTGGCGACGGTGGGGTAGTGGGCGAAATAGTCGGAGCCCAGCAGGCCGGCTTCTTCGCCGGTGACGGAGACGAAGACGATGGAGCGGCGCGGGCGGGGATGCATGTGGGCGAAGGCGCGGGCCATCTCGATGAGGATGGCGGAACCGGAAGCGTTGTCGAGGGCGCCGTTGTAGATGGTGTCGCCGTTGACGGGGTCGCCGATGCCGAGATGATCGAGATGGGCGGTGTAAACGACATTTTCGGATTTGAGAACCGGATCGCTGCCTTCGAGGCGGGCGGCGATGTTGCGGCCCGGGACATCTTGCAACGTGGTCGCGATGTGAATGCTGGCGGTCATGGGTAGTTCGAAGGAGAGGGGCTTGCCGGCTTTCATGGCAGCGTAGACTTCGTCGGCGGAATGGGGGCTGCCGGCAAAAAGGTTTTTTACCGCGTCCATGCTGAGGATGGCGGTGGCCTTGATTTGGGGGTAGAAGTCGTTGGGCTGGTGCTGCGGATCGAGCCAGTGGAAACCCGGAAAAGAGAGATCGCGAACTTGAGCTTCAAAGGAGTAGAGCCCTTGGAAGACCGGATCGTAGAGAGTGAGTACGCCGACGGCGCCGTGGTCGGCGGCGTTCTTGAGTTTGAGTTCGGAAGAGGAGTAGTGGGCTTTGAGTGAGGATTCGAAATCGGGGGCGTTGCCGAGCATTGCCACGATTTTGCCTTTGGCATCGATGCCGCGATAGTCGTCGTAGTTCTGATCGGGGGCGGTGACACCTTCGCCGACGAAAACGACGGGAGCTTCGACGGAGGATTCGGCGCGGGAGGGATCGCCGTACGAGATGTAATCTTTGCGGAAGACCAGGTTTTCCTGTTTGCCGCCACGGTTGATGGTGAAGCTGGTTTTGGATTCGTCGGGCTTCATCGAGCGCAGCGGGACATTTTGGAAATAGGTGCCGTGGTCGCCAGCAGGTTCGAGGCCGAGCGATTCGAACTGCGAGGCCATGTATTTGGCGGCGAGGTCGTAGCCGCGCGTGCCGGTGCCGCGGCCTTCGAGCGCGTCATCGGCGAGGAAGCGCA
>DATCOK010000181.1:0-5207 GCA_036564765.1 Candidatus Acidiferrum sp.
CTGCTGGTGAATACGCACGGCCAAGTAGAATCTGCGAATATCGTAATCGACCTCCAAATTCGAATGTTTCAGAAGGCGAGACGAGGAACGGCTGAGAAGACAGAGATTGGAGTCTATGAGGTCAGCCGGAGGCTGTTGCGCGAAACTGCGTCTGGGTTTCTTGCGCAGGAAGGTGAAGACGCGCCAGCTTACTTTCCTGCCGCGGGCAATGATTACAGCTACGCCTCGCCAAACGTAATGAACCGAGGTGTGCCGTTTGTGGTGAAGCAGAAAACGCGGTGTGCGATGTGCCACGGCGAGGATATTACCGGCTTGATGACTTTTGCGATGATAGTGCCGTCGAACGAACCGCCGGTGCGGCGACTCGACCCCACGGGGCATGAGGCAGCAAAGTTTGTGATGTCAAAGAAAATGGAACGGGATGATTGGAAGAGTCTTGTTAAGTACTTTCACAAATAGGCTCTGCCGAGGTGTTTCGTTACGCCCGTGGCGAAGATACGAGCTTCGATCATTGGGCTCGGTGAGCCTACTCTAAAGTCTATCAAAAGCTCGCCACGAAAAATCGGCGTTTGGGCCACCGGTGCTTGGTTTTTGGATGCGGTTGGGCCACATTAGACTGGTCGGCAAGAGTGAGCGTGCGACTACCCGTTCATTGACAGGGAGTTGAGCGGGCGAGTATGCTTTTTCTCGGGTTGCGGCGTTCCTCGTGACAATTCCAGGAGTTCTGGTCCAGGAGTTCTGGCAGTGCTTGCAGTGACGCCCGCGGCACCTTTTCCTTAGCGACCAACTGAACGGTCCACCTCCTTGCACGGCTATCCAAGTAGGGATCTCGCAAGGAATTATCACGACTAAACAGGGACAAATGTCCCGGAGGCCTACAACCATGTTTTCTGACCACGATAACCCGACGCCTAACACCAGCGGCGCAAATACGGGCGCTGCAGCGGCACCCGCGCAAGACGCGGAACATCAGGAGAAAAACGCAGGCGGCGAGCAGGATTCCGCGGAAACGCGTGAACACCGCATCGAAGCGGACGGCGCACAACAGGAAGGCGACTCGCACGACCAAGAAAGCGGTTCGCACGGTGCGACGGGTGGCGAGTCGCAGCACGGCGAAGCCGCGCAAGGAAGCCACTTCGGTGGCGCGGTGCCGCAAGCGGACGGAGATTCCACGCAGAAGGCGCACGAAGGTCACTCAGGTGATGCGCGGTCCGCGGAACACGGCAAAACGGGCGAAGGTCAACACGCTGTGGAGGCAGGGGCGTCCACGGCAGTGGATGCTGAAGCGGCTTCGGCGTCGGAGGAAGCAGCGGGCTCGGAAGAGATGAGCAAGCTGATGGAGCAGTACGACGAGAAGCAGGAAGCGGCGGCGCATAGCGAAATTGTGGAAGTCACGGTGGTGGCCTACACCGAGCATGGGGTAGTGGTCGATCTGGGCCAGAAGACCGAGGGATTGATTCCCGCGGCGGAATTTTCCGAGACGGAGATTCCGCGTCCGGAGCCCAACGCCAAGATCGAAGTGCAGCGAACCGGCGAACGCAAGGAAGGGTTCGAGATCGTTTCGTACCAGAAAGTGTTGCGGCGGCGGACCTGGGAAAAGCTCGAGGCGGCCTTCAAATCCAAGGAAACCGTAAAAGGCAAAGTGGTGGATCGCATCAAGGGCGGCCTGGTGGTGGATATCGGCGTGCGCGCCTTCTTGCCCGGTTCGCAATACGATTTGCGGCCGGTAGCCAACTTGGACGATTTGATGGGCCAGGAAATGGACGTGCGCATCACAAAGTTGAACCGGCGTCGCGGCAACGTGGTGGTCAGCCGGCGCGCGATTTTGGAAGAAGGGCAACTCGCGAAGCGCGCGGAGCTGATGGAATCGTTGCACGAAGGCCAGAAGGTTCACGGCTTCGTGAAAAACGTGACGGAGTATGGCGCGTTCGTGGATCTCGGCGGCATCGACGGTCTGCTGCACCTGACGGATTTGAGCTGGGGACGCGTGAAGCATCCTTCGGACATGCTCAAGCCGGACCAGGAACTGGACGTTGTCATCCTCAAGTTCGACAAGGAGAAGCAGCGCATTTCGCTCGGGCTGAAGCAGTTGATCCCGGATCCCTGGGTGAATGCCGCGGAAAAATATCCCGCGGGCGGCAAGGTGAAGGGCAAAATTGTCGGCGTGGTGGATTACGGCGTATTCGTGGAGCTGGAGCAAGGCATCGAGGGGCTGGTTCACGTTTCGGAGATGAGCTGGAACAAAAAGCCCACGCATCCTTCGAAGCTGGCCAAGGTGGGCGATGAAGTCGACGTGGTGGTACTGGACATCAAGCCGAGCGACCGCCGCGTTTCCCTGGGCATCAAGCAGGCGCAGCCGGATCCGTGGATGCAGGTGGCGGAGAAATACCCAGTGGGCACGATCGTTACCGGCAAGATTCGCAACATCGCGGAGTTTGGCGCGTTCGTCGAGATCGAAGACGGCTTCGACGGTCTTGTGCACGTCAGCGATGTGAGCTGGACGGAGCGCATCAAGAATCCGCACGAGGTCTTCAAGAAGGGTGAAGAAGTTACCGCCAAGGTTTTGAAGATCGATCCGGAAAACCGCCGAGTGTCGCTGGGCATCAAGCAGGTCAATGACATCTGGGGCGACTGGTTCAAGCAACATAAGGTGGGCCAACTGGTGAAGGGCAAGGTTTCGCGCATAGCCACGTTCGGGGCATTTGTGGAACTGGGCGAGAACATCGAAGCGCTCTGCCACAATACCGAGATCGAGGATACGCGGCGGCGGCGCGACGAGCCGATGCCTATGCATCGTACTTCTACGGGACCTCTGAAGAGCGCGGGACCGCTTGAGCCCGGCAAGGAATATGACTTCAAGATTGTGAAGATCAGCCCGGAAACACGGCGCATTGGGTTGAGCTATCGCGCGGCGGTCAAGCAGCAGGAGCGGCGGGAAATCGATCAGTACCGCTCAACTTCCACGTCCAAGTCGTCTTCGACGGCGACCATTGGCGACGCGCTGAAGTCCAAGCTCGGGCGTTAGCCCGAGTTTGCTGGGCTTTTTTCCACCGACTCCCCCGTTGGACAATTTCGTTTACGTAGGTACCGCTTTAGTGATAGGAAAGGTGTCCTGAAGGCGAGAGGGCGGCCCTCTAAACCTTTTTGAAACACCGATTTGGACGGCCGTGAAACGGTCAGAGACCCGCGGCGGGTTCTTCCGCGAGGGTATGAGGCTCAGGGATTATTTATGACCAAGCATCCGACATTGACGAAGGCCGACCTTATTGAAGAGGTCTTGAGAATTTCGGAACTTCCGCGCAAGGAGTCCGAGACCATCGTCGAGACTATCTTTGACAGCATCATCGAGTCGCTACAGAAGGGCGACAAGATCGAGATTCGCGGCTTCGGCAGTTTCCGCACACGGCAACGACGCGGACGCATTGGACGCAACCCGAAGACTGGCGCGAAAGTGGAAGTGCCACCGAAAAAAATCCCGTTCTTCAAGCCGAGCAAAGAGTTGAAGGACTTTGTGAATAATTCAAAAAACGATGGCGCGGAAGATGGAGCGGCGGCACCAGCGCCTTCCGGGTCGACTCCCACCCCTGGCACCTCGACTCATTCCTGAACGTTGTTCTTGAATTTTTTCTGATTTCTAAATCCGTTCTAAACATTTCGAGTCCTGGATTTGATGCGATAGCCCCACCGCCACCCGGCGCGGCCAAATTGTGCGCTATGCTGTGCGAGCGTCGTTCTACTTGAGGATTGCTGATGGATTACCTGTGGTCGCCGTGGCGCTATGCCTACATCGCCCAAGTGCACGACGAGAAGCAGCCGGAGTGCATCTTCTGCGACGCGCTGGCACGCCAGGATGACGCCGTTACACTGATTCCCTACCGCGGCAAGAAGGTTTTTGTGATTTTGAACCGCTACCCGTATACCTCGGGCCACGTGATGATCGTTCCATACGCGCATGTGGCGGAACTTGGGTTGTGCGATGCGGAGGCGCGCGGGGAGATGATGGAATTGGCGGCTCGAGTCGAAAAAGTATTTGCGTCCACGTACAAGCCGGACGGCGTGAACCTGGGGATGAATCTGGGCAAGGCCGCTGGCGCGGGCGTAGCCGGGCATCTGCATTTGCACGCGTTGCCGCGATGGTTTGGCGATACCAATTTTATGACGGTGGCGGGCGAGACGCGCGTGCATCCCGAAGAGTTGAAGATCACCTACGAAAAGATGAAGAAAGCGTTGGCGGAGTGAAGCGGTTGAGAAAAACCAGAGGCGCGGCGTGGACCTGCAACTGACTGAAGAACAATTGCTGCTGCAGAAGAGTGTGCGGGAGTTTGCGGAGTCGGAGGTACGCCCGCTGGCGAAGGAATTGGATGAGTCCGGGCATTTTCCGCGCGAACTTTTCCGAAAAGCGGCGGAGCTGGGATTGACGGGTATCGCCGTGCCCGAAGAAGAAGGCGGCTCGGGCTTCGACCACGGTGCCTACACCATCGTGATCGAGGAGATTTCGCGGTGCTGCGCTTCGACCGGAGTGATTTTGTCGGTGCAGAATTCGCTGTACTGCGATCCAATTCATCGCGTGGGGACGGCGGAGCAGAAGCAGAAATTTCTCTTGCCATTTGCGCGTGGCGAAAAGATTGGCTGCTACGCGTTGACCGAGGCGCAGGCCGGTTCTAACGCCGCGGCGCTGCAGACCAAGGCGGTGCGCAAGGGCGACACCTACTTGGTCAACGGCACGAAGGTGTGGATCACCAATGGAAGTGCGGCCGATGCCGCGATTGTTTATGTGAACACCGATCCGTCGAAGGGCGAAAAAGGAATTACCGCGCTGGTCATTGAAAAGGGCACACCGGGTTTTCACGTAGGCAAGGAAGAGAAGAAGCTGGGTATCAGCGCGACGGCGTGCAGTGAGCTGGTTTTCACCGATTGTGAAGTGCCGGAGGCTAATCGCATCGGCAACGAAGGCGAAGGGTATAGGGTGGCGCTCTCGACTTTGGATGGCGGGCGCATCGGGATTGCCTCGCAGGCTACCGGCATCGCGCAGGGAGCCTTCGAAGCGTCTCTGAAATATGCGCAGGAGCGCACGGCGTTTGGGCATCCCATTTCCCAGTTTCAAGCCATTCAATTCATGCTCGCCGACATGGCCACGGAGATCGACGCGGCGCGTCTGCTGATTCGCAAGGCGGCGTGGAAGCAGGACAGCGGCGCGCGGTTCAGTC
>DATCOK010000182.1:0-1552 GCA_036564765.1 Candidatus Acidiferrum sp.
GGTCATGTACGACTTCCAGTGGAAAGGCGGGCACGCTGAAGGTTCGATTTTGATGCACCAGCATGGCGCCGTATTCTCCGCGTTTGATCACCAGGGCTTTGGGGCCCAGCTTGAAGATGTGCCGGGCAGCCCGCAACAAATTATGCTCATTCGAGAGCTGCCGCGTTTCCGAGTCGTTGATCACCAGAATGTCGGTGTGTTTGAGCGTTTCGCGCAGTTCCTTCGGAGTCCGTTCGATCCAGTAATTCATGGTGTCCAGCGCGACCACTCTCGGCCGGCGTTTAACTTGATGCAGCACCGAGGCCTGCAGCGTCGGATCGATATTGGCCAGAAAAATGTGCGTCGAGGACTGATACGGCTCGGGCAGTCGCGGCTTGAATTCCGCGAACACGTTCAATTCCGTCGCCAGGGTCGTGCGCTCGTTCATATTCTCGCTGTATTTTCCGGCCCAAAAGAAAGTTTTCCCGTCGGCACGCTCAAGACCCTGGGTATCGACGCGGCGGCCCTTGAAAATAGACTCGTCTTTTTCGGTGAAATCAGTTCCTACGATCCCTACCAGATTGACCTGCGTGAAATAACTGGCGGCGACGGAAAAATACGTAGCGGCGCCGCCGAGCATGCGGTCCACCTTGCCATGCGGCGTTTCCACGGCATCGAACGCAACCGATCCAACGACAAGTAAAGGCATTTTCAGCGGGCTCCAGGCGTCAGGTATTTTCCGGCGATCGCGCTCAGGCGCTTGCGCGCCGCGGCCGGAATCACGGCAGGGTCGGTAACGATCGCGTGAGCCAGCGCGCGCCCGCACTTGCAGGCCCGTTCCGATGGGAGATTGCGCACGGCTTCGCGGATCACGTTTTGCGCATTCTCCGCGTTTTTGTTCAAATTAGAAATGATTTCTTCCAAGGTCACGGAGGCATGATCGGGATGCCAGCAATCGTAATCCGTGATCATCGCTACCGTGGAGTAGCACAGCTCCGCTTCCCGTGCGAGCTTGGCTTCGGTCAGATTTGTCATTCCGATGACATCGAAGCGTAACTGGCGGTACACATGCGATTCGGCCAGCGTGGAAAATTGCGGCCCTTCCATACAAACATACGTGCCCCCGCGGTGGACGCGCACCTTCGCGAGATCGCACGCAACACCGAGTGTTTCCGCAAGCTGCGAACAAACCGGCTGGGCAAAACCCACATGCGCGACCACGCCATCTCCAAAAAACGTGGAGACCCGGTGGCGCGTGCGATCGTAGAACTGCTCGGGAATCATAAAATCCAACGGCTTCCAATCCTCTTGCAAGGAGCCGACCGCACTCACGGAAATAATTCTTTCGACGCCGAGCTGTTTCATCGCGTGAATATTAGCGCGGTAATTAATCTCTGTTGGAGTGAAGCGATGTCCGCGCGCGTGTCGGGCCAGAAAGGCCACGCGCTTGCCTTCGAGCGTGCCCACGACCAGGGCGTCGGATGGATTTCCAAAAGGCGTCTTGACGCGCACCTCGCGCGGCTTCTCCAGCCCCGGCATGTTGTAGAGGCCGCTGCCGCCGATGATGCCAATG
>DATCOK010000183.1:0-15565 GCA_036564765.1 Candidatus Acidiferrum sp.
GATCTCAAAATCGGCCGGTAATAACGGGCGTCGTCCGGGATGCACCACGACCTCCGCCAGAAACGCTCCGGCCAAGCACGAAAACACAGTAAGAATCGCCGCCAAATAGGCCAGCCGCCGCACCGCAGTCATGGGATCACCTGGTTATAGATACGAATCGATCGTCCGGACTGTTCCGCGTCTCCCCGGCAATACCCCGCCGCTAAATCGGCTGTCCCAACGTCGGCACACTCTTTTAACTCCGACTACCTGACGTTGCAGTAAGATTGCGCCGACAATCGCTGCCGCGTTCATCACCTAGGTCGAGCAGTCGAGCCTCAAACGGATAGGGAATCGAGATAGGAGTAACCATGGATCACGAAACCAGAAAAGCGTTAGCCTCGATGCTCGAAACCCTGCGCGAGGTGGCCGACTGCGCCTTTGAAGCCAAAGAAATGGCCAGCAAGAATTTCGTCGCGCTTCAGGCGCAGCCCGGTTACCAGGAAGCCTACCAATCGCAGAAGAGCGACGTTCTGGAGCAGATTCAAGGCTCGCGCCAGAAAATCCTCGCGCGCCTCAACTCAGAAATCCGCCGCCTCGAAGACCACCAATAGTTCCGCGACTGGTGAAAAGTCGCCGAATACCGCTCCCCCGTTGCTTTGCGTTTCGAAAGCGCAGATGCTGAGCGCTGCAACACCACCGAGGAGTACGCCGTGAACGATTCCGAACGCTGGCCCGCGCTGCCGCTCGCCGAATGGCAAGACACCTACGCCACCTTGCACATGTGGTCGCAAATCGTGGGCAAAATTCGCCTCGTCCTCAGCCCGCCCATCAATCATTTCTGGGGCAGCACCCTATACGTCACCTCCCGCGGCCTCACCACCTCGCCGATGCCTTATCCTCGCGGCGCGTTCGAAATTAATTTCGACTTTGTCGCCCACACCCTCGAAATCAACACCAGCCTCGGCGAAGTCCGCTCCTTCCGCCTCGTCCCGCGCACCGTCGCGGAATTCTATTCCGAATTGATGGCCTCGCTGCATTCGCTGGGCATCGACGTAAAGGTCTGGACCATGCCCGTCGAAGTGCCCCGGCCGGTGCGTTTCAATCTCGATGAAGCGCACTCTTCCTACGACGCCGAATACGCCAATCGTTTCTGGCGCATCCTCGTCAGCACCGATGCCGTCTTCCGCGAATTTCGCTCGCGTTTCATCGGCAAAGTCAGTCCCGTCCATTTTTTCTGGGGAAGCTTCGATCTGGCGGTAACCCGCTTCTCAGGACGCCGCGCCCCGCAAAAGCCGGATGCTGACCTCATCACCAAGGAGGCCTACTCTCACGAAGTCATCAGCCACGGCTTCTGGCCCGGCGATGGCGAAGTCGTTAAAGACGCCGCCTTCTACGCCTATGCTGCACCGGAGCCGCAAGGATTCAAGGAACGCCGCGCTCAACCTGACCAGGTTTTTTACAGTCGCGAAAAAAATGAATTCTTCCTGATGTACGACGACGTCCGCCAAGCCAACTCCCCCGAAAAGGCCTTGCTCGACTTCTGCCAAAGTACCTACGAAGCTGGCGCCACGTTGGCGAACTGGGACCGCGAAAACCTCGAACGCTCCACGCAAAACGCTACCCACGCCTGACGCAAAAACTAGCACCCACGGAACAAAATTCGTCACCGGTCATAGGTCACACACCATGCTGGACGAGATTTTGGTGCGCCACGCCACAGATTTTCATGCGGGATTTTGCGACTCAATATGCGAAAAATTATCCCGTGGAGGAACTGGCTTTAGCGGGATTTATGAAAGTTTCCAACGCTACTTTGCCGCAGGGCCCAGGGTTTCACTCGCTGACATCGACTCGCGCCCGCCAGCTGCCGCTGCCGAAGCCTGAACCGGCCTCACCTCTGGCAAAATCGTCCGCGGCTCGGCCTTCGACGCCACAGGCCCGGCGCTTACGTCCGACGGCTCCGCCGGAACCGCCTCGTGTTTCGACGAAGAAGACAAATCCGTCTCCGTCAAAGCCACCGCCGGCGTCGAACGATACCGCACGATCAGCAAGGTCAAATCATCCGCCTGGTGCGCGCCCTTGGCAAAATTCTCTACCGACTCCAGTATCGACTTCTGCAATTTTTCCAGCGCGCATTCCGATTGCCCGGTCAGAACCTCGCGCAAGCGCGGCACGCCATACAAGTCCTCGCTCGGATCCATCGCTTCCGTGACGCCATCGCTAAAAAGAATCAACGTGTCGCCCGGCTCCAGCTTCACGTGCGCCGTGATGTACTCCGCCTCCGGCACCAGCCCCACCGGAAACGACCCTTCCGTAAACGGCTCCTCCGCAATTCCATGCCGCACCAAAAACGGCGAAGGATGACCTGCGTTGATATATTCGAGCCGGCCGTCCTGATCGAGAATCCCAAAAAACATCGTAGCGTAACGGCCCACTTCCGAATGGCTGCACAAAAACTTATTAACGTGATTGAACACTCTCGCGGGATCCGTTCCCAGCGTCATGCCCGAAAGCGCCCCCTGCAGCATGGTGGTCAGCAGCGCCGCGCCCAACCCTTTTCCCGAAACGTCCGCGATCAAAAACGCCGTGCGATTGTCGCCCAGAGGAAACACATCGAAGTAATCGCCTCCGACCGACAAGCACGGGAAATTAATCCCCGACACTGCCAGGTGCGGAAACTCGCGAAAGTCGCGCGGCAGCAGCGCCTGCTGGATGTCGCGCGCGATGTTGATCTCCTGCTCCATGCGTTGCCGTTCGCGTTCGCGCTCCACCAGCCGCGCGTTGTCCAGAATGCTCGCGGCGTCCGCGGCCAACGCATCCAGTATCTGCCGGTCCAGCTTCGAAAACGCCGCCGGCCGCTTTGAATCCATGTACAGCACGCCGAGAAAATCGCCGCGCTTGATGTTGATCATCGATTCTTGCGTATTCGCGCGCGACATCGCGTACAAAGGAATTACCACCACCGCCCGCAGCCGCTGCGCCACGATGCTCTGCGCCGCTTGCAAGCCCATGTCCGCCTGAGCCAGGTCTTCCGTGATCACTGGTGAATGTTGTTTGAGCGCCAACTGGATTGCGGTCTGGCTAGGCGTAAGACTCTCCGGCGGCAACCGCAAACCGCCGCTGCGGCGCGCCAGGCGCACTTTCAAGCTCGCCGGGTTGTCGCCTTCCAGCAACAATCCACGGTCTGCGTCCGTCACCGAAACGGCGTGGTCCACCATCGTCCCCAGCACCGAATCGAGCGGCAGTTGCGAATGTAAAAGGGTCGTCGCTTCCAACAGCAGGTTCAGCTTGCGCAGCCCGCCCGAGCCCGTCCCGGTCTGTTCCGACGAAGTGATGTGCTGGATGCGCGTTAGCAGGTGCGGAATCGATTCTTCACTGGAATCCGCGGCATTGCGAAAAATTATTTCGTAGGAATCTTCCAGTCCAAAAGTAATGACGTCGCCGTTTTGCAGCTCGCGGCTCTCGATCTTTTCGCCATTCACGAAAAGTCCGCGGCGCTGCCCGTGATCTTCCAGGTGGTAGCGGTTGGCTTCGGTAACGATCGCCGCGCAAGAGCGCGAAATCCGGCGGTCCGACAACTGCAAGTGGTTCCCGGTTTCCGCGCCGCGTCCGATATGAAACGGAGTCTGCGTGATGCGCGCGAACCTCCGCGCTCCATCTGGCGAGACCACTTCCAGAACTGCTTCTCCAGGTAGCGCGACTGAATCAGGCATACACCCGCTCCAAGGCTGGAATTGTAGCACGCAGCGACAACCCGCTACGTTCCGCCCACGGCAGCTACGCGCATTGTAGCCATTCGAACAACGTGGTCAACTTCGAAGTTCTTCGCAGCGTCCTATGCCGTCTTCCTCGCGCGCCCAGCCCGTGACGGCTCCGTCCGGTGGCTGTTGCCGTGGCCCCCCTTGTTGGCGATGCTTTGCTTCAGCGCCGTCATCAAATCCACCACCGGCGCAAGTTTCGGAGCTTTCTCCGGCTTCGGCGCGGCCGTGCCCTTTTCCTTACTCTCGATTAGTTTCTTCACCCGCTCCTGGTATTCGTCGTGAAATTCTCCGGGGCGAAATGGCGCAACCAGCCCCTCCGCGAACTGCTCCGCCAGCTCAATTTCAGGCTTCTTCAGGTTCGCAGCTTTATTTTTCCCGTAGCCCTTCACATCGCGAATCTCGTTCGGGTAGTACAGCGTATGCAGCGTGAGCCCGCCGTCATAAGGACGGAGAATCACCGTGCGCTCGCGTTGGTGCATCGTGACTCGCGCAATCGCCGCCATCTGCAACTCTTCCATGGTCTCCAGCAGCAGCGTGTAGCCGCGCTGCCCAGCTTCATCCGGCACGGAAAAATAAGAAGTCTCGAAATAAATCGGATCCACGTCGCTGAGTTTCACGAACTGCAGAATCTCCATCGACGAAGAAGATGCCGGCTGCAGTTTTTTCAGCTCCTCGCGGTCCACGATCACCGTCTTGTCTTCATCCACTTCATAGCCCATCACGATTTCGTCGCGCGAAACCACCCTCTTGTCGTAGGGGCAATACAACTGGTGCTGCACTCGGTGTCCGCATTCGCGATGGACTTCATGAAAACTGATGTGCGTGTAGCGCGCCGCCGCGAATAATTTGATCGGCACCGAAACCAGCCCGAATGAAATACTCCCTTTCCATACCGAAGCCGCCATATCCGCCTCCGCCGCTACCAGCTTTGTTAAACCCGCCACAATCATCGATTGGATGCCTTAGCCCATCATTTTGTTTTGCTTCGCGATGTCCCGGGGTCCTGTGCCGGCAAAAAACCCGCATTGAACAATTATTTCTCCTGCGCTAGGGTTTGACTACGAGTGCTGACGTAATGGATCTAACAGCAAGCTCCGGACCAGGCAGCGCCAGCCGCGCCCGCAGGCTGACCACCCACCAGATCGCCGTCCTTGTGCAGGTCCTGCTCAACTTTCCCGATCAGCGCGTAAGCGTGTGCCACGCCAGCTCTTCCATTGACGCCGGAGCTTACGCGGAAGATTTCGTCGCGGTGTTTAAAGCGTTGAACTGGACAGTGGATAGCCTCGAACTCTCGGGAGTCTTAGCCCATCACTACTTATCCGGTCTCGCTATCATCGTCGAGAATCAGCAACTTCCGCCCAGTGCCGAAGCGCTGCGGGATGCCTTGCGCATCTACAACATCGAAACGGAAACCCTGCTAGACACTTCACACCTTAGCGGTGCGCGCACTTTCGTTCTGGCGGTTAGCTGAGAGCGGCGTTTCGGCCGGATTGCTCTCTTCCGCTTGTTTGACATCCGCTTCCACTGCGGAAATCTCCACGCGCTCCCGTTTTATGTCCAAACGCAGCCGCGCAAAAACGCTCATGTAAACATTGGCGACCCACACCAGCGCAAATCCTGAGATCAAGTATCCGCGCCAACCCGCATACACCATTTTAAACCGCGTAATAAGAAGGAAAATTCCCGTCACGTAGTGGCTGAAACAGTATTCGCATGTGAACAGGTAAAAGAATTTTCTCTCATAAACACTTCGGCAGGCTTTGCTGTTCCGCACGCACCAGTCGCGCGTCTCGCGAAAAATCTCTTCATGCGTAATGGTCCAGGCGATCGAAGCGATGGGTATCGCCAATATCAGTAGGGTCGCGATTTGTTGAGTCAGGCTCATCGAATTTTCGGGTGTTGCGCCACAGGCTGTACAGCTTCGCAGCGGCGTTCTACGACACCTTCGCCGGCTCGGGTTCCGCGTGCTGTTGCGGCGCCGCTTCTTTCTGCCGGAATACGCTGGCCTGCAACACCGCCTGCCCCAAGGTCACCGCCAGTTTATCTTCGCCGCTGATGTTCAATCGCGCCGTGGCCTTCTCCACGTCGCCGCGAAACTTCCAGAGTCCGATGATCACGCGGGCCTTCGGCGCCGCCACGCGCACCTTTCTATACAGGTCGCGGGCATGCAGCAGCGCAAAGGGTGGCAGTGCCGAAATATAAATAATCTCCGGCGAAAACTCTTTGACCTCGGCGAGCAACTCCGCAACCGTCCCCATTGGCACAGGCTGCGCTTTGTACCCGGCGCGTCCCAGTAGTTGCGTCAGCATAATACCGACGATTTCGTCGGCCTCGTCGCGCGCGGGCAGGCACAGCACCCTGGTCAGCTTGCCCGTGCCATTCAACACCGCCGCCTGAATCGGAGCCTTAATCTCCGTCTCGGGCCCAAGCTGTTCCGCCGCTTTGGCCGCTTCTTCCGCGGCTTCTTCCCTAGCCTTGTCTCCCAGATCCTCGAGCAATTCCTTCGTGCTCTTGCAGATGAACTGCTCGGTAATCGCGTCCAGATCGTCATGGTGGCGGTCCTGTTCCGCCAACGCCAGCGCCGGGATTAGCACCGAGTCGTACGTATCCTCCAGCGAATTCGTCTTCCTATAGTCGTCCAGCACTTCCTTGGCTTCATCCTGGTCCGCAGCCAGGAGCCGCTGGTAATAGTGCGTCCCCGGCGGAAGTACCGGCTGGTCGCCAAGTAAAATGTCCAGGAAGCCCAGCGTCGGCACATGCTTTCCAATCACCACCAGGCAGACCGTCAGCGGCGTCGAAAGTAGCAGTCCCACCGGCCCCCAGATCAAGGTCCAGAAAATTGCAGCAAACAAAATGGCGAATGAAGAAATCCCCGTGTGCGCGCCGTACAGCAACGGCTCCAGTACATTGGCGACCAATAATTCCACGATTACATAAAGCGCAATTGTCTCCACTGGCTGCGTCCACGTGGTAAAAATCGCCAGCGATAACAAAATCGGAAGAACTGCCGCGAGTGGAGAACCGATATACGGCAGAAACCGCAGCAACCCCGCAATTACGCCCCACAAAAGCGCGTTCGGTATGCCGATAAAAAACAATCCGACTCCGATGACGATCCCGAATCCCGAGTTCACCGCCAATTGCAGCAGCAAGTAGCGGCTCACCCGTGCGCCCGCATCCTCCAGCGCCTGCGTCATGACGTTCAGGTGCCCGTGCCCCACCAGCCCAATCAAGCGGTTCCGTAAATCTTCTCGCCCCGCCAGCATGAAAATCGTAAGAACCATCACGATAATCGCACTGCCCAGCGGCGTGATCACGTTGTTCAAGGAATCGAACGGATTCGACGCCGGTTGAAACACCTGCACCGGAACGGTCTTCGGCGCCGCCGGCTGCGCCGACTTGGAGTTGTTGGGGTTCTTCGCTGAACCCGAACTCTGCGCGGTGTCCTCCGGTTGGGACGGAGCATTGTCGGTAATGTCCTTACCGATCTGCTTCATCGCATCCGCGGCGTTATCCAGTCGGCGCGATTTCGGGCTATGAATCGCCGCCAGCTTCGCCCTTATGTTGGTGCGGTATTGCGGCAATTGATTGGTGACGTCAATCAACTGATTCGCGACCGTCCAACCCATCCAGCCAACCCCCGCAACCGCGATGGCCACCACCACGAAAACGGCCACAAATCGCGGCACTTTAATACGTTCCAGTGCACTCACCGGCGGGCTCAAAACAAACGTGAACAGCATCGCCAGCGCCAGCGGCACGAACATCACCCGCGCGAAATACAACGTGCTGATCGCCACCACCGCCGCGACCAACGTGAACAGATGCGAAATATCTTTGCCAGGAGCCTTGCGCGCCAATTTATGGTTTCCTTGCGTTTCAGAGTACAGGAAATTTTGCAATACACGATAAGGCGTTACTGGTAGGCCGCTCGCGGCCCTGTCTGGGCAATTCTCCAAAACACTCTGCTTACCCAAGTTCCGCCGGGAGAACTACCACCGCTTTAACCTGGTACCGCGAACACCCCCGAAAACTACGCTTTTTACCGGATGGGACCCATCGGCCGCGCAGACTACGATCCCTCCGTCACATGGATGCGCGCTCGGAGCGGGCGCCCTCCCGCTGTGAAGCCCGCACTTAGAGCAAAAGGAGAAATCATGGAAGACAATTATCAGGACGCAGGACAGAAATTTGGCGACGCCTCTGGTTCGGCCGCAGGCACCGCCGCTCGCTTGAAGGAACAGATCTCCAACAAAGCCGCCGACGTCCGCGACCGCGTTACCGATTTTGGCCGCCAGACCGCTGACAAGATTGACGCTTCCCGCGAACCCGCCGCCGCTTCTCTGGACCGCACCGCTTCCGCGCTCCACAGCAAGTCCGACCGTGTGGCCAGCGCCGCGCACGCCACCGCCGACAAACTGCAAGCCACCGCAGACTACGTGCGCAACCACGACTTCAAGGAAATGGCTGGCGACGTTCAGGATTTCGTGAAGCGTTATCCTGGTCAGTCCTTGGCCGCGGCAGCAGTTCTCGGCTTCCTTCTCGCCCGCGTTATGCGTACCGGCGACTAAGCACTACCAACTGGCAAGGAGCCCACATGGCGGTACAAAACGGCAGGACTGTCCCAGAAGTTCTCCAGGACATCGTCGGCAATATTCAGGAGATTATTCGATCCGAATTTCGCTTGGCTAAAGCCGAAGTCAAACAAGAAGCCAACAAAGCCGCCAAGCCGGTAACCCATCTGGTTATCGGTGGCGCTTTGGGGCTGTACGCACTCGGCTTTCTCCTCTGGACCGCGGTCTTGGCGATGGCCACGGTCATGGCTCTGTGGATGGCCGCGCTCATCGTTGGAGTCTTGCTGGCCATCATCTCTATGGCTCTGATCAGCGCCGCGTCGAAACGTCTTAAGCACGTCAATGCAGTTCCCGAACGCACCGTAGAAACTTTGAAGGAGAACGTCCAATGGGCGAAAAACCAGATCAAATAGAGCGGCATATTCGGCATCAACGCAGCGAACTGGAAGACAATTTCAGCGAACTCGAAGCCAAGGTGAAGAGCGCCTTTGACTGGCGCTCGCAATTTTCCGAACGGCCCGGCACCATGCTGGGTATCGCATTCGTGGGAGGCGCACTGGCTGCGGCCATTTTGCCGAGCACCTCCAGCATCACTTCGCGAGTCTCCTCACGTCGGCGTTCTTTCTCCGACGATTACTCTCCATATTCCAATCGCGACATCCCGAAGGCGTCCACCGACTATGGCACGACACCTACTCCGAACGCGTATTCCGCTTCCGCGAAGACTCAGCGTCCGGGCTCCGAAACTTTGGACAATCTCAGGAACGCAGCCATCGGCTTGGCTACCGCGCGCCTTAGCGAATTCATCGAAGATCTGGTTCCCGGATTCACCGAGCACTACAAAAAGGCCGCCAGTGGCAAGCCCACCACTCCGTTCTCCAGCGTGCCGCCTGCTACCTCTCAAGAGCAGAATTGGCAGAAGCCCAACGGCGGGGCAACCACCGACTACGCTTCTCATTCATAAAATACCGTTAATTCCAAAAAAGGCCGCGGGATAAACCCGCGGCCTTTTTTCATTTCTCGCGGCGGCATCGGACGAGAAAGACGTTTCCAGCGGTACTACAAAATGCGCCACCCCCTACAACGTTTACCTGATGTTCCCCCAGACCCATTGCCCGTATTGTCCCACCATCTTCAGCGGCGCCTTGAGGCCCGCCAGAATAAATTCAAGTAGTGAAGGAGATGGACTTGCTTTGGACAATAGCGGTGATACTCGTGATCCTGTGGTTACTTGGGCTCGTCACCTCGTACACGCTGGGCGGGTTTATCCATATCCTGCTCGTTCTGGCGATTGTCGTGATACTCATTCGGGTCATTCAAGGACGTAGACCGGTTTAAAGCTTCGTCCCCGTATGTGACGCGAGTCTCGAGCGCTGCGAGAGCGCTCGAGTTCTCGCAGTTCGCATCTTCTTTCGAATCCCTCCCATTGATCAGCTGTACATTTGTGATATAAGTCGCTGCACCCTGCACGCTACAACCAAGGAGCCTTATCATGTCGGACGCGGAAAATTCCTCACCCAAGGATGCTAAAGACGAAGGCCTACTGACCAGCGTGGCCGAATCCATCGGTTCTACGCTCGGCGCGCTCGCTTCCAAAGCCAGCGCCGCTCAGAAATCAATCGGCCAATCAGCCAGCGCCATGGTCAAAAAAGTCACTCCGTCCAAGCGCAAGCCCGCCCGTCGCAAATCCGCGCGTGCCGGCAGCTCTCGCAAGGCCGCCAAAACCGCATCTAAAAAATCGACCGCCAAGCGCAATGCCAAAGCGGCTCCTGCTAAGCGCACGGCCAAGTCCAGAAAGAAAAGCTCTCGCCGCCGCTAAATCGGTAGCGGCGCATTACGCTTGCTACGTTGTACACCGGCCGCAGTCGCTCACCTATTCATAGCGGAGTGCGCTCACCGGACTCACGCGCGTGGCCCGTCGCGCGGGGATCCAGCATGCCATTACTCCGATGAGCAGCAGCAACACCGGCACGAAAATCATCGTCGCCGGATCGTGCGCCGATACGCCCCACAACTGGCTCGTAATCAGCCGTCCCAGCAGCAAACTCGCCACCAGCCCAATCGCAATCCCCAATCCCACTAAGCGCAGCCCCGTTCGAATCACCAGTCGCTGCACATTTCCGCCATCCGCGCCCAGCGCCATCCGTATCCCGATTTCGTGCGTCCGCCGCGCCGTCGTGTAGGCAATCACGCTGTAAACTCCCACTGACACGAGAATCACTCCCACCACCGCGAACACCGTCACCAGCAGAAAACCGAACTTCGGCTGCGCGTACGAAAACGACTCGATGAAGCTCTCCAGCGTTCCCGTTAGCGTCAGCGCCACGCTGCGATCCGTCCCCCAAATCTCCTGCCGCACCGCGTTCATCATCAACAGCGGATCGCCCACCGTGCGGACCATAATTCCTCGCGCCGCCGACCCCGTCACCGTATACGGCACCCATGTCTCTGGAATAATCGGCTGCTGCAGCCCCTGATTTTTCACGTCCGACACAATCCCGATCACCTCGTACCACGCATCCGGCTGCGCGTCCGGGAATTTCTCCAGTTGCAGAATGTGAATGCGCTTTCCGATTGGGTCTTCATCCCCAAAATATTTTCGTTGGAACGTCTGATTGATAACCGCCAGCTTCCGCGCATTATTCACTTCCGCCTCGGTGAAGCTCCGCCCCCGGAGAAACTCGATGCGTAGCACTGGAAAATATTGCTCGCTGCAAAGCTGCATCGCCGCTGTCCATTTATCGTCGTGCGTCTTGCCCGGCACTTCGATATCGCTAGGGATTCCTCCATACGGTGGCAGCGTGCTCGTCTCGGTCGCCGACACCACTCCCGGAAGGCCATTGAGCCGTTGCAGCAACGGCCGGAAAAATCCCGCCACTTGCTCGGCGGTCTTGTAGCGCTCCTGCGGCAGCGGCAATCGCGCCACCAGCACGTGATCCGGACGCAGCCCCAAGTGCACTTCATGCAGAGCGGCGAAACTTCTCATCAGCAAGCCCGCGCCCACCAGCAGCGTCAGCGACAGCGCCACCTCAAAGACAATCACTGCGTTGCGCAAATTGGCGTGACTCGCTCCGCCAACCGTTCCCTTCCCGCTGCCGCGCAGCGAATCATTCAGATTTCGGCGCGCCGCTTGCAACGCCGGTGCCAGCCCGAAGATCAGCGCAGTCAGCATCGCTACTCCCAAAGTAAACAGCAGCACCGCGCCATTCATGCGGATCACGCTCTCCGCCGGAATAATATTCGGCGGAATAATCGCGATCAGCCCTTTCAATCCCGCCCACGCGAACAACGCCCCCATCATTGCGCCGCCGACGGCCAGCAGCAGGCTTTCGATCAACAACTGCTGGATCAGTCTCCCGCGCCCCGCCCCCAGCGCCGCCCGTACCGCGAACTCCTTCTCTCGCGTGGTCGCCCGCGCCAGCAACAAGTTCGCCACGTTCCCGCAGCCAATCAGCAGTAGCAATCCCACCGCCGCGAGCACCAGGAACAATGTGCTGCGGAACTGCCCCACCACCCCATCCGCCAGCAACTGCGCCCGCACCGAAAAATGTTTGGGATAATCAGCGGGATAAATCTTCGCGTGCTCTTTCGCCAGCACCGCGTACTCCGCGTCCGCCTGCGCCCGGCTCACGCCTGGCTTCAAGCGTCCTAGCATGAACCAGAAGCGCGGGAAGCCGTTCGCGTTGTTTTGGTCCCGCACCGGTTTGTACGGGATCCACATGTCCGCGTCGCCCCAAGCGAAGCGCGGCGGCATCACTCCGATCAACGTCCGCGAAACGCCATTCAGAGTGAAGTTCTTGTTGATGATCGAAGGGTCAGCGCTGAAGCGGTTCACCCACGCTTTGTACCGCAACACGAATACAGGCGGTGCGCCCGGCTCGTAATCCGCGGGTTGCGCCGCGCGTCCCAGCAGCGGAGCCACGCCCAGAAACTCAAATGTATTCGGCGTGGTCAACTCCCCCTGGAAGCGCTCCGTGCCCTCGCCCGTTGTGTACAACATATCCTCGCCGTTCATTCCGATCACCCCGTCAAAAACGTGGTTCTGATCGGCATAGTCCAGAAACTCCCCGCTCGAATAAAAGGACCGTCCGTCCGGATTGCTGTCGTCTGTGTCGTGTACTTCGACGGACATCAACCGCTCGGCATCCTTATAAGGAAACGGCTCCAGCAACACGTTGTCGATGACGCTGAAAATCGCCGAAGAGGCTCCCACGCCGAGGGCCAGCGTAATGATGGCAATCCCCGAAAAGGCCCGGCTTTTCCACAAGCTCCGCGCTCCGAATTTCACATCCGCTCTGAGAGACTCCAGCATGGTCGCTCCTCGCCGCTCGCATCATTTGAGGGATGACACCCGTTAAGACGTGCAGCCGCAAGAATAGTTTGGATCGCTTTGCGTCTATCTAAGTAGGACGAGAAACGGGAACGAGATGTTCCCCGAAGAGAATGTCAGAATTAGCGCGCCACTGCCGACAAGCGTCGGCTCACATATTCATCCACATATTCGTTGAAAATTTGATTTAACCGCGTCGTTACCGGCCCCGGTGCATTCGCGATGGCGTGCCCGCCAATCTCGCTCACTCCCAGCAGGTTCCGGTTGGTCGACGCCATAAACACTTCCTCAGCGTTATATAAATCATCCAGATGCAAGGTCTGTTCCGCGATGGAAACCCCTGCTTCCGGCGCAATCTCCATCAAAATTCCGCGCGTGACCCCTTCCAGGCACCCCGAATTCAGCGGGGGCGTCGCAATCTTCCCATTTTTCACAGTGAAGAGATTCGCGGACGTGCATTCCGCCACCTCGTTCCGCTCATTCAGCAGCACCACCTCGTCGAAGCCCTCTTTGTTGCTTTCCGCCAGCGCCCACACATTGTTCAACCACGAAATGCTCTTGATCCCCGAGAGCGCCCCAGCCGCATGCCGCCCCTGCTGCCGCACACTCAACCGCGAGGTCGTTGCGTATTGTGGCAGCGGCGCGGAACAAATCAGCAGGTCCACCTGCGGCCGCGCTTCGTCGCTTTGCCAGGACCCCACGTTGTTATAGACCAGGTAGATCCGCGCACAGCCTTCCGTCACCTTGTTCGCGCGAATCACCTCATGAAGATGTATGCGAACCTTCGCCGCCGCATACGGCATGGGCAGCTTGATGATCGCGGCGTGCTTCTCCAGTCGCCGCCAGTGCCGCTCGTACGCAAACGCTTCGCCCCGCGCTATGCGCAGCGTGGTGAACAGTCCCCACCCGCAGATCAATCCGGCCTGGCCAAACGACAGCCTCGCCTTCTCGATCGGCAACAAATTTTCATTGTGGAAAATATAGCGGTGAATCACTGCGGCCCTCGCGTACCAGCAAGCCCCAAGTGGATAAGTCGTTCAACTCAAAAGATCGTTGTAATTGTAACCGAAAAAATCGCAAGATGGCCGCGGGGTTTCCACATGACCGCCAGAGAACGCGCCGCCCAACTCATCGTCGCCGCATTCGAACGCAACGTTTACCCGGGCGACGACTATCTCCTGGGCAGCCGTCAGGGCTGCGAACCCGCCCACGAAGTGCTGCCGTTCCAGGGAAAACAAAATTGGCAGGGCATCAGTTCCGAGTTCCTGGATCAGCACGGTGGCGCGCTCCATTTTTTCACGGAAGCCGGCCTGCGATTTTTTCTCCCCGCGTTCCTGCTGGCCGACCTTCGCGGCGAACTGCAATTCGCCCAGCCGCTCTTCACCGTCACTTCCGGTTTTTTCAACTTTCAGGTCGAAGTCGAAAAGAATCATCGAAAATTCATCATAAAGTCCGGTCGTTCACGCCTCATGAATCCGCGGCTGTACGGCGCGACCACCTTTCACGACTACGCCCTTCACCGTTTGTCGATTTTTACCCGCGAAGAGTCCGCCGCCATCGTCGCTTACCTCGAGTACAAGCGGGAAGCTGACGAATGCGAACGCCAAAGAATCGACGACGCCCTGAACGCCTTCTGGCGCGAGCGCGCGCAAACCGCCCCTCGCTCTTCCGACCTCGCGGATTTTCTCAGAGAACAGCAGGAGTTTGTGGACGCCACTCTGGCCGAGCAGCGCGATAAAACACAACAGTCCTAGCGCGGCAAAAAGTCTCGCGAATGACTACTCGTGTTTCGTGCCGCAGTCCAGCGGCAAATCGAGGAACTGCCCGGCATAGATTCGATCCGCATCCAGAATCATCGGATTCGCCTTCGCGATGCAGCCCCAGAATCCGCCCGAGCCCAGCTTCGTCTGCGCGATCTTCCACAAGCTGTCGCCCTTGTGCACCAGGACTTTCGAATTCGCAGGCGCGGATGGCGTCATTGGTGTCGCCGGAACGCTGCCAGCCACATTCAGCGCCATGCCCGGAACGATGTGCTTGGGATTCGCAATGCCCGGATTCGCCGCCGCAATTTCCTTCCAGCGGTGCCCATCGCCCAGCAGCGTCTGCGCCAGCTTCCACAGCGAATCGCCAGCCTTCACCACGATGCTGCGCGAAAATGCGGTCGGCGAAACCGCGGGAATCGCGCGCGCTACGGTCACTGCAGGATTCACCGGCGCAGGACCAGCGGCATGCAACGCCAACGCGCCACTCGCGACGGGTGTCACCTCCGCAAAAACGGGAGCGACTGGCATCGCCGCGTTCGCTGGTTGCAACACCATCGGCTTCGACATTCTGAATTCGAATTTGCTTTTGGTTTCTTTCGCCGCGTGACGATTCGCGCGCGACACAACTGCCACCGGAGCCCCGGGTGAAGCGGGTGCCTTGCTCGCGACGAAATCCGCTTTTACCACTGGCGTTGTAGCGTTAGGAAGGACTGGCGCAACCGGCATCGTCTGTAGCGTCGCCTGTACCTCGCGCGGCCGTGCCATCACAAACGCCACCATCGGCCTTGGCGAAGCCAAAACCGCGCTGTCCACTCCCAAGTGGTATTCCGCTGCTCGCATCGCTGCGTCCAGCTCTTTTTGCGCCCGGAACATGCGCGCCACATCCCCCAGCGGCAAATTCTCCAGCGCTTCCGCATCCACTCCCACTGGCGGCACCGCCCCCGGCACATTCTCTTCACGCTTCTGGGCCGCCAGCAACTCGCGGTCTGCGCGCGTCAGAATTCGCTTCCGCTTCAAATCTTCTTCCGTATACACGTGCTTCAGCCGCTTGGCGTGCTTCTCTTTGCGCGCTTGTTCCTGCCGCGCCGCTTCTGCCACGTCCTGCGCCCATACCGGCGCACCGGCGGAAAACGCGCATGCCGCGAACAATACCTG
>DATCOK010000184.1:0-7390 GCA_036564765.1 Candidatus Acidiferrum sp.
GACATGGGCAGCACTCCGGCATTGAAAAAGGCGCCGCCATTTCTCAAAGATGCGCTGATCTTCCCCTATTTCGCGGGCCTGACCTTTTCCGCCGACCTCCTGAAATCCGGCGGCTGGCCCAGCCTTCCCAACGTGTTTTCCAATCCGCCTGTCTCATCGCAACAAATCATGCATCCGGCTTTGTACCATTCGGGAAAAAGTCCGGCGTCGGTACAGCTTCCGAATGTCGACAAATTGCTGGGCCCCGACTGGACCAGGCTCGAAGAAAATGTCATGGGCGAATTTGGCTGGAAAGAAATACTGAAACAGTTTCTCGACGAAGACCGGGCTAAGCCTCTGGCCGCGGCGTGGGACGGCGACCGCTACGTCGTCTACGAACAAAAACGCACCAAGCGGCTCGCGCTCGTCAGCCGCCTGCATCTCAACTCCGACGCCCAGGCGGCGCGTTACTTCGGTCAATATTCCGAAGCTCTGGAGAAAAAATACCAGCAGCGCACCAACCTCTTTCGCCGCCCGAACTTTTTTTCGTTCGACGCCGATGGCGCTAGCGTCTATCTGCGCTGCTTGAATTCCGAATGCTTGAGCGTGGAAGGCAGCAACCGGGCGCTTCTCGACGGCGTGACCAAAGCCATAAGCTGGCCCGCGTCGCCCGAGCCGCCGCTCGATGCCACCAAGCCTTCCGAGAGAACTACCACCGCGCTGCCGGAAACAGATTTAATCCTCGCCGGAAGCCGCGACCGCGGCCAGCACTAGCAACCCCCCTCCGCTGCGCTTCGATAGCCGCGCCTCCAGCCGCCGGATTCGTTTCACCGCTAGCTCTTCGTTCCGAGCGAATTGCGATCGCGAATATATGTCCGTGCAACTGTGATGCGCGCGCAGCAATAAGCGGACTCGCCGCGCAAACTCCAGCGCCTTCTCATAATCTTTGGAGCGCCGCTCGTAGTGCATGGCCAATTGCTCGCAAGCTTCCAGGCAGTTCGGCGAATTCTCGGCAATTTCATGCCACAGTTCCGCGGCCAGTTGATGGTCGCCTCGTCGTTTGGCCATCAGCGCCAGGTCCGCTTGCGCTCGCGCATGGAACTCCAGCGGCAACCCGGCATCGACGGCCTGTGCGCAAGCCACCTGCGCGCGGCCCTTGTCTCCCCGCCGGTGCAAAAATTTCGACAACCCGAAAAGGTCCAGTCCATGAATTTGGTCTTCTGTAGTCGCGCCGTCCGCCAGAATGCCGTTCATCTTCCCAAACAGTGCCGCCAATCCGCGCAAATCCATCTGATTGTGCCGTGCTACACCTAGCAGCGGCTCCGGCGGTCCGCCGCGCAGGTAATCAAAATAAAACTGCGGGATAAATTTGGAAGAGACATCGTCTTCGCGGTGCCAGCCCAGTAACGTCGGATTCAACACCTCGCGCTCCAGATCCACGAGCCGCACCGTGCCCAACCGAAACTTCCACAGCGTCCGCGCGGGGTGCAGCAGATCCAGGTGCGCCGCAAGTCCCGGGGCGGCGATGGAGCGCGTCATCCGGAAGCGGTTTTCCAGCAGCGGCCAATCGAACGTTTTGCCGTTAAAGGTGACCAGCACGGGCCGCTCCGCCACATACGCCGCCAGTTGGCACAGCACCGAATGCTCTTCGGCAAAATCGCGCATGAACAATTGTTCGACTTGCAGGCCGCCGGCATCCCACCACGCCAGACCGATTAGAAACGCGTAGGTGCCTGTGCCACCGGCCAGCCCAGTGGTTTCCGTGTCGAGAAACAACCATTTTTCCGGATTTTCGAGAGCCGCTCGCGTCCGCCGTGAAAGTGTTGCGTCGCGATGTTGCGAGAGTAGCCGCAAGCAGTCGGCGTGCGGCGCGAAACATTCCGGCGTGGAGAACCAGTTGCGGACCGCCAGATGCTCGCCAAATTCGTTGCGCGAAACGCCCGCTCCAAGTTGCCGCGCCAGCGCATCTTCTTCGCAAGGCTCGCGCAGCGTCGGAGCGCGCACCACGGCCCCTCTCGCCGGCTTTAGCGCGGATAACCGTGAAAACTTGTGGTCGACGGTCGCCATTATTCTGCGTGCAACCGCGCCATGGACAGGTGGTCAAGAATCGCCAGCGCAGCCTCTTTCGCGCGCGGCGCTAGGTCGCCGCTGGGTCCCACGCACGATGGGCAACCTTGCGAGCACTCACAAGCGGCAATTAACTCGCGCGTCCGTTGCATTAAAAGTTCATGCGCGCGATAGAGCGGCTCGGAAAACCCGATCCCGCCTGGGTACGCGTCGTACAAATACAAATTCGGCTCAAAGAATTCCTTCGCGTTCTGCGAAATCCGGTCGCGCAGTTGCACCGCTTCCATCACCGCATCATGTCCGTCAGGATAGGGCGGTTTCTCGCCGATCGCCGTCCCCAGATCGCGCCGGTCGCACATCAGCAGCAGCGTCGCCACCGAAGCCAGGGCATGCAACAGCCCGAACATTCCACTCTGCCTCTCACTAATGGAGAACGGCAGTGGCTCCAGCAGCCCGCGCTCCAGCGTCATCCAGTACGACGTGGTATGCATCTCGTTCTCCGGCAACTCCAGGTTGCCGGCCCCGATATTTTCATTGGTAAAAAATTTCAGCTTCTTGAAGCCGATCACCTGCGAGCGCACCAGCACATCGCCATGCGAACGCAGCGCCGGAATCTTCGCCTCACCATCACCCACGCGCGATTCCTCCGCGCACTCCAGAATGCGCACCTGCGTGTACCGAATGGCGTCCGTGTAATAATCCACGTCCACCCGCTTGACATACGCTTTGCGCTCTTTGAAGTCTAGATGCTCCACGTGATACTGTTGCCCGCCGTGGATGTAAATGGCCTTTTCGTGCACGGTGGTCAACGCGCTCGTGAAATCCACCTCGCCGATCACCAGCGGCGCGCCGGTGATGTCGATGATGATGAAATTGTCGCTGGTCACCGAGCGCAGGCTCACGGTATCCGCGGGATAGGCGTCCTGCGTCCAGTGATAATTTTCTCCTGCGCGATGCAGAAAGCCGGCCCCCGCCATCCGCGCGCACAAATCCTGCACGTCCACGTCGCCAAAGCGCTCTTCCGGGCCGATCGGCAATTCGAACGCCGCGCATTTCAAGTGGTTCACTAGAATTTCCAGATTATCGGGCTGAATAAAACCGTGCTCCGGCGTGTTACCGAAAAAATAATCGGGATTGCGCACGATAAATTGATCGAGCGGCGCGGACGAAGCCACCAGCACCGCGCACGAACTTCCGCTGCGCCGGCCGGCGCGTCCAGCGCGTTGCCAGGTCGCCGCAATCGTCCCGGGATAACCGGCCATCACCACGGTATCCAGTGAGCCCACATCAATTCCGAGTTCCAGCGCGCTGGTCGACACCACCCCGCGAATCTGCCCATCGCGCAGCCCACGCTCGATGTCCCGCCGTTCGTTCGGCAAATAGCCGCCGCGATACCCGCGAATATTGGTGGCCCGGCCCGGTGGCTGCGGATTGGCCTGCTGTAGGTAGGTCAGCATCAACTCCGTGTGCAAACGCGAATTCGCGAACACGATGGTTTGCAGGTCGCGCTTCAGAAATTCCTGGCTGACGCGGCAAGTCTCGTTGATGTAACTCCGCCGAATCCCCAAAGCTTTGTTCACCACTGGCGGGTTGTAGAAAACAAAGGTCTTCTCTGCCGCTGGTGCTCCGTTCAGATTCAGAACTTCCACCTTTCGTTCGAGAAGCTTACTGGCCAGCTCTCCAGGGTTCGCGATGGTTGCCGAGCAGCAGATAAATTGCGGATTGCAGCCGTAAAAATTCGCAATGCGCCGCAAGCGTCGCAGCACATTGCACAGGTGGCTGCCAAACACCCCACGATAGGTGTGCAGCTCATCCAGAACGATGTACTGCAGATTTTCAAACAGCCGCGTCCACCGCGTATGGTGCGGCAAAATCCCGGTGTGCAGCATGTCCGGATTGGTCAGAACGATGTGCCCTTTTTCGCGGATGGCTTTGCGCGCATCGCTCGGCGTGTCGCCATCGTAGGTGAACACGCCAAATTTATTGTCCAGCCGCTCATTCAAGTCATGAATTTCCGCGAGTTGGTCCTGCGCCAGTGCCTTGGTAGGGAAGAGGTAAATCGCCCGCGTGTCGGGATTCTCGAGAATCGCGTGCACCACCGGCAGGTTGTAGCACAGTGTCTTGCCCGACGCGGTCGGTGTCACCACCACAATATCTTTGCCTTGGTGCGCCGCCTCCGCCGCAGCCGCCTGGTGGCTGTATAGCCGCTCGATCTGCTTCGCTTTATAAGCCGCGCGCAAGTCCGCGTGCACCCACGCGGGGAACTCCGCCCATTGCGCCGCCCGCGCAGAAAAATGACGCACCGCCGTCAGCATCTCGCCATCGCGATCATGTAAAGCAAATCCGTCGATCACTTCCTGCACCCGCGTGATCGATGACGATTGCATGGCGGCGCGAACTGCCAAAGACTCGGGCATAGCTAGGCCCTCCCCTGATTCGCCTTTTGTTCGCCAAAGCTAGCATGCCGCATCAGGCGGTGCAACACCAATTCAGGGGAATGAACCAAGAAAATCAAGGGTGAGCAACCACGCGAAACGAAATTCCGATCAGCGCCACGATGGCCAATCGGCATCGACCTGCCCGTTTTAGCGTTTAGCGGCGCGGTACAAAATCACGCGTACTTTCTCCAGGGTAATCAACCCGCCCTCCACCATCTCGTCCAGTCTAGGCAGAATCTGATCGATGCGCTCCGCCGTTTCGATCACCTCGAGAATCACCGGCAAGTCCTGGGACATGCGCAACAATTTATCGGTGTGGTATACGCTCGATCCTCCAAACCCTCCGACCCCACGCAACACCGTCGCACCCGAAAAGCCTTCCTTGCGCAACATTTCTACAATTGCCTCGTGCAGCGATTTGCCGTGCCACGTATCCGACTCGCCGATGTGAATTCGCATCAGCACGCGTTCGCCTTCAAATTTTTCATGTGTCATGGCGTCCCTCGCATCCGCAGAACTAGAATTTGTTAGCCAGCCGGATTCCCGCCGCGGACAAAAATAACCCTGCGGCCACGCTTGCTCCCACGTACAGCGCAGCTCGGGCCCATTCGCCCGCTTCCATCATTTTTGCCGTTTCCCACCCGAAACTCGAAAAAGTGGTGTAGCCCCCAAAGAATCCCACGGCGATGGCCACACGCCAGTCGGGCGAAATCACCATTCGGTTCAGCGTAAACTGCGCAATCAACCCCAGAAAAAAACAGCCGGTGAGATTCACCAGCAACGTGCCGTAGGGAAACGTTCCGGCCGTTCGAATCTGGACCACTCCCTGTAACCCATATCGTGCCAGCGTTCCCACCGCCCCAAACAACGCGATCAAAATAATTCTCAAGTGAACTCCGATCGGTAGATTTTGATGGACGCTAATTTATATCCGCATTCAACGGCCCCAAAAGCAAAAAACCCCTGGAAGCCGCAAGGCTGCCAGGAGTCATCAGATCCAGCTAAATTCTCTGGAACGGTTATGGCGAACTCCATCGCCGCAAGATTTCTCTCAGTCTAGCATCGCCAACCGATCCTCCAACCACTTTTGCGGCTGACTGGCGCCTCAGTAGTGAAAGCGATAACGCACCTGCACAAACATCTCGCGCGGGTTCAGGAAATGCGTGCCGCCAAACGTCAGGCTGTTGTCCAGCAGGACGCGACGATTCGCCACGTTCATTCCGGTCAACCCCACGCTCAGCCGCTCGCCAAAGTTCTTGCCCAGAGTTATGTCAAACGTCGTGTGCCCCGGAAGATGGCTGGGCCCCGGAGGCGCGTCGCCATTGGTGAAGCCGGAACCGTAATAAATGTCCGTCGAGGCGTAACTGCTCCACGGCAAGCTCACATTTCCCCCGACATGCAGCGTATTGCGCTGATCGTGGTCCAGCAGAAAATAGCTGTTGTCCTCTGGCGGCTCAAAGTCGGTCAAGCCCCCATTGATTGCTCCGCGCCCCTGAATAATCTGATTCGAATACGTCAGATAAATCTGGCCACGTTTGGCGATGCGCGGCGAGCGCAGCGTCAATTCCCACCCGCGCACCAGCGCTCCATCAATCGTCAACGGAAAGAAGATATCGGAGTTGCCGACATTGCTGTGGTCAAAGTAATTTCTCGCCCGCGTGCGAAACGTGTCGGCGTCCAGAATCCAACCTTTTACGGGAATCGCCACGCCAAACTGAGATTCTTCATCGCGTTCTCCGTGCAAAGGAATAAATCCCAGGTTCTGCGAATCTACGAATTGCAGTAGCGGGCCGGAAGCCGTCAACAACGGCGGTGGTTGGTAGAAGTGTCCGTAAAAACCACGGAACACCCAGTTCAACTTCGGCACGCGCAACGCGGCGCCGAACCGCGGGCTCGTGGCATTTTCCACCAGGCTTCCTGAAAAATGGGTCTGGCGAATCCCGGCGTTTAGCGTCAGCCACGACGTGAGCCGAAACTCGTCTTCGGCAAACAGTGCGGCCATCGATCCCGACAAACTCTCCGGGTGGCTAAAGTTTTGCCCAAAGGAAGGATCCGCCGGATCGTTGAAGAGCACACCAAACAATTCATCGTTCTGCTGCCCAAAGGCGTAGATTCCGGTGCGGCCATTGTTGCGCCCCTTGATGTACGCGAGCGTCGCCTGTCCGCCTTCGTAATGCGAAGCGCGCCGGTCGGTCGTGGCACTGGGAAAATCCAGCGGCGAACTCTCATGATTCGCGCTGTTGAAATGAAAAAAAGGCGAAACGGTGAGCACCACGCCGGTGCCAAAGGTGCGCACCCACGAAAAGGCCACGAAAGCGTCGGCTTCGTTGTTTACATCCCGCAAACCGCTGCTCACCGGATCGTCGGGCGCATAAGGAATCTGGTAATGGTCGCGCCGCAGCGAGGTCACAAAGCGCAACTGGTCCCGTGAATCCAGGTTCAACATCAGCGAAGTAAATCCGCCGAAACCGTTGGCGCGATCGTGAATCACCTCCCGCGTCGGCGTCTCCAGGCCTAAGTCCGTGCGCGTGCCGTTGGCGCTCGCATAGTACGCAAAGCGGTTGGTGTGTCCGCCGAAATTGATCTGATCGTCTGTCTGATAAAAATTGCCGAAGCTCGCCACCACTTCCGCGTCGTTGTTCCATTCGAACCCGGTGCGCGGAGCCACGTTGAACACCCCATAAGTGCGATCGCCAAAATCCGCCGAATAACTGCCGCGCTGCGCCTCCACCGTATCGACATCTTTTGGATCGATCTGCGGCCCCAGATTGCTGGCGATATTCGTATTCGGAATGGGCACGCCGTCGATCAGCCAACTCACCTGATGCCCGCCGCGCACGTGCAATTGGTCGTGCGTCACATACGTGCCCGGAACGTAGTTGGTGATCATCGCTAGGCTGTTGGTG
>DATCOK010000185.1:0-3082 GCA_036564765.1 Candidatus Acidiferrum sp.
GATCAGGCCGATGGGCACTACTACGTCGATCCAGCTGGGAACGGCGTGTGCGGTAAATTCCGGTCGGGTCATCCAGAAGAGATCCACAAGCCGCATGAAAATCATCCAGATGGCCACCTGCGGCAGCAATTTCATGTTGCGCTTCAAATCGCGTGAAAGCAGCAGGAAGAAGGGCACGAAAAAGTGGAAGACCAGCACGATGACCGCCACCGCGCCCCAACCGCCATACAACCGCGAGCGGTAAAAGGTGATTTCTTCGGGCTGGTTGCCGGACCAGATGATCAGCAGTTGGGAGAAATCGAAGTAAGCCCACAGCATGGTGAAAGCCAACAGCAACTTGCCAAGGTCATGGATGTGGCGCTTCTGAATCAAACCGGCCATGGGCGGGGTGCGGGCCAGCAACACCACTACGGCGATCATCAGGGACATGGAAGAGATCAATTGGCCGGCCACAAACAGGAAGCCGTAAATCGTAGAAGCCCAGTGCGGCGAAATGGACATCACCCAATCAACGGCCGCGAAGGTCATCACAAACACGTACAAAATAATTCCCGGCCCGGCCAGCATCTTGAAGCGGCGGCGCAGCGAGCGGTCGGCTTGGTCGACGTCCTGGCGGCGCGACCAGCTGTTAAAAATCCACATCAAGCCCATCCAGATCAGGAAATAAATAATGGCTCGCAGCCAAAAGCCATATTGCGTCAGGTAGCCTTGCTGCATGTGCGACAACGGCTCTTCATGCACTCGCTCCGGATCGAGCCATGCGCCGTACAGATATTTCATGCCGCCGAACGCGATGGGTAGAAACAATAGAGCCAAAAGCGGGAGGGTACGCGTCGCGGATTCGAGCGGACGGCGAATCACGATGCCCCAGTTCCCGCCGGTCAAATGCTGCAGCATCAGCAAACCCAGGGAACCGAGCGCCAAACCCAGGACCAACAAATAACCCATCAAGTACGAGGGATAGAATATCTGCGGTGACTTGATGGCTGCCAGAACACTCAGGATCAGGCCGATGCCGCCGGCCACCAGCGCATTGCGCTGCAGGCGGCCCACGCTGTCCGGCGTTTTGTATTCCTGCGCCGTCATTTCGCGGTGCCTCCGGCAGTCATTTTGCTGCGCATCTCCGGCGTCAAATCTGCGCCACGCGCGTTGCGACTCAGTTGCAGCGCGCGAACGTAGGCTACGATGGCCCAGCGGTCGCGGGGCGGAACCTGCGCCGAATAACTGTACATCTGTCCAAATCCGTTGGTGATCACGTTATAGAAATAGCCGTTGGGCGATTGCCGCAAGCGGTCTTCGTGGTAGCTGGGCGGATGCTTCATCCCGCGCATGGCCACCATGCCGTTGCCGTCGCCCTGCAAGCCATGGCACGGGCTGCAGAAAATTTTGTAGCGCTCCTCACCGCGTGCGAGCAGCGCTTCATTCACCGGCACGGGGAAGCTATTAGAGTCGTTGGCGACCATCAAATCATCGTTGTCCAGCGCGTCCCGCGACACGGTGTTTTCCACCGGCATGCGCTCCGAGCGGCCATCGGCAAAAAAATCCGAAGGCGAGAGCGGCTTGTTCTTCGGCTGGTTGCCCATGTCCTGATGCAAATGGTCGCATCCTGCAAATAAAAACAGGCTCAGCGCCGCAAAGGCAACGCAAAGCATCCGCGCGCGTGGCTGAGAGAGAGCGCTATGCATGGCTGTGCCCCGCGGGTGCTTCGTCGTCGAGCACTTCGGTGACGTGCTGCGCGTTCAAGCTCTGCAAGAAACGCACACTCTCGGTCGCGCTGAATTTCGGGTCGGTGGCTTCGATGCAGATAAAAAAACGGTCGGTGGAAGCACGAGCAAAGCGCGCCACGTTGAACACCGGGTGGTAAGGATGCGGCAATTTATTCAAGGCCAGCATGCCAAAGACCGCAAAGGTAGAAGCCCCCAGAATGGTTAGTTCGAACGTAACGGGAATAAACGCCGGCCAACTGTTCAGCGGCCGTCCCGCGATATTCATGGGATAGCTGATCACGTTTACCCAGTACTGAAAGCCGAATCCGGTGAGCCCGCCCATCAATCCGCCCAACAAGGTAAGTGGTGGAACCCACGAGCGTCGCAAGCCGAGCGCTTCCGACAATCCCTCCACGGGGAACGGCGCGTACGCGTCCATGTGCCGGTAGCCCGCATCGCGGGTCTTTTCCGCCGCGTGGATCAACTGCTTGGCGGTTTCGAACTCGCCCATCACACCGTAAAGTTGGGAGCGCGGTTCCATCAATCGTGCTCCTCGTCATGCGCCACCAGTTCACGCATTTCCGCGATGGAAATGGCCGGAAGAACGCGCACGAACAGGAAGATCAAGGTAGTGAAGAGACCGAGTGTGCCGATGAATGTGGCCCAATCCCACACCGTCGGCGAATAGCGGCCCCATGCTGAAGGCATAAAGTCGCGCGTCAGGCTGATGACTACGATGACGAAGCGCTCCAGCCACATGCCGATGTTCACCACGATGGACATCAGGAACAGCACAGTGACGTTGGTGCGCATGCTGCGCAGCCACAAAAGTTGCGGGGTCAAAATATTGCAGAGGATCAGCGCGTAGTAATAATGAGCATATGGACCGTGCAGGCGCTGCTGTACCAGGAACATATCGAACTTCTGCCCGCTGTAGAGCGACATGAAAAATTCGAAAAAGTAGCCATAGGCCACGATCAAGCCGGTGGCCAGCATTACCTTGGCCATATTTTCGAGGTGCCGCATGGTGATGAAATCCTCGAAGTGGTAATACTTGCGCAAGGGAATCGCGATGGTCAGCACCATGGCGAACCCGGAATAAATCGCGCCAGCCACGAAGTACGGAGGAAAAATCGTGGTGTGCCAGCCGGGAACAATGGCGATCGAGAAGTCGAAGCTTACGACGGTGTGAACGGAAAGGACCAGGGGAGTAGCCAACCCCGCAAGCAACAAGTACGCCGACTGATACCGGTGCCAATGCCGAGCGGAGCCGCGCCAGCCCAGGGCCAGCAACCCATAGATCATCTGCTTCGGCTTGGTGGCGGCGCGATCGCGCAAGGTCGCCAGGTCGGGAATCAAACCGACAAACCAGACTG
>DATCOK010000186.1:0-3607 GCA_036564765.1 Candidatus Acidiferrum sp.
CAATAGCAAACCCCGGCAAGACGAACTAGAAAATTCAGCCGGCCAATTTTTCAACGAGTTCGCGTTCAGGAATTTGCTGTTCGAGCCGTTTCCACAAAACGCATCGGACTGAAGCGCGCCCAATCCAGGCTAACGTTCTGCGTCGTGATCCATTCGCGAATCAATCGCGCCGTGATGGGCGCCAGCAAAATTCCGCTGCGAAAGTGTCCCGTGGCGATCAGCAATCCTTCCACATCCGTTGGCCCAATGATCGGCAGGTGATCCGGCGAATCCGGGCGAAAGCCCGTCCAGGTCTCTTCGAGCTGCGCGTCGGCCAGTGCGGGAGCCAGTTCGAGTGCGCCGGCGAGAATCTTTTCCAGGCCTCCGGCGGTCACACCTTTTTCGAATCCCACGTATTCGACCGTCGCGCCCGCCACAATTCTTCCGTCGTTTCGCGGCACAAGGTAGACGTGATCGGACCATAGCACGCGCTGCATCTCGACATTCGGGGATCGCAACGCCACCATTTGCCCCTTCGCAGGGCGGACAGGCGCGTAGACCGCGGCGCCTTCAATCTCCGCGGAATGGCAACCGGCGGCGACGACCGTCCAGCGCGCCGCGATTTTTTCGTCCGCGACCACCAGGCCGGCGCAGCGGCCGCCGCTCAAGAACACCGCGCGCACCGCGCGTCCGGTGAATATTTTTACGCCGCTGCGCTCCGCTGCGAGGAGCATGGCCTGGGTTAGCGCACGATTGTCGACCGACGCCTCATCGGGGCGCAGTACAGCCGCAGCTAGGTCGGGATTTAGACTCGGCTCCAGTTCGCGTGCGTCTTCGGCGCTCAGCGCCTCTGCTTTCAGTCCCAATCCGTGATGCAGCGCGACGATGGTGCTGAGTTGCGCCTGCGCTTCGCCGGGAAATAACGCTTCGAGCGTGCCCTTGGGGCGATAACCCGCACTCTGTCGCGAAATTTCCTCCACGCGCGCGACAAACTCCGGATAAATCGCCAGACTCGCGCGGCCCAGTGGAACGGTCGCAATCATCCCGGCATTTTCCGGAGCGGGAGACAAAATCCCCGCGGCGGCCCACGACGCCCCTTCGCCGGGTTGCTGCCGGTCAAAGAGCGCTACACGCAGGCCCGCCTCCGCTAGCTCGAACGCGATGCTCGCGCCGATCAATCCGCCGCCCGCTATCGCGACGTCATAGATTTCCATGGGTCCATGATAACGCACGGATGCGTGCGATGAATTCGCAATGCGTGTGAGAGACACGACGAAGCTGACACATCGGCCAGAAATTATCGATTGATTCGATCAGCGGGTATTTTGCGCGGGAACAAAATCGAATCAGAGCGAAGAAGCCAACTCTTCCGACAACACCTGAGCCTTCGTGGCCAGGCTGCGCGCGCGGGTCCAATCCCCTTCTTTTTCCGCCGAGCGCGCATCGCTGATGAAGCCTTTTATTTTTGCGGCGAGATCGGCCTGTGTGGAGTTCAGGGACTTGCCCTGAGAGCGCGCCAGGTTGGTCTCCGCCGCGGTGAGACTTACGGTCATCTGCTGGCGCGCCAGGTTGATTTCCGCCGTGCTCATTTGCGGCGCGATCACCGGAGCTTCCGGTTTGCTCGCAACGTTATTCTCTGGCACGTGCGCTGGCACCACGTGCGGGCGCGCCGGAACCGCCTCAACCGCCAACAACGACGGAGGCGGCGGCAACTCCAAACGCAATTCGGGCACAGGATCGACGGATTCATCTGCGAGCGGTTGCGGATGAGGAGCCTTGGTGGCCGGCATATGAGGCCGCACCAGCCCCGCGTTGTTCCAGGTGGATCTCGCCGGCCGTCGTTCCGCGCAGCCCGCTACAAACAGTGCGCCGGTGCAAAGCACGGCTAACGCCCGCGCGTGGTGACGCGATGCGACGGAACAGAGCTGGGATTTGTTCCACCTCATGGGTGATTGCGCCGTTTACGCCGCAAGCGGCAACTCGATGCGAAACGTCGTGCCACGGCCAACTTCCGAAGTAAAGTCTATCGAACCGTTATGAAGCTGCACAATTCGAAACGCGCTGGCCAGGCCGATGCCGCTGCCTCCCGGGCGCGTGGTAAAAAATAACTGAAATATCTTCTGCTGGTTTTCCGGCGCAATGCCTTTGCCGGTGTCTCCCACGGTAATTTCCGCCATTTCGCCGCGCCGGTTGAGCATCAGCCGCAACTGGCCGCCGTTGGGCATGGCTTCCGCGGCGTTCAGCACCAGGTTGAGCACCGCTTGCTTCAGTAAAGCACGGTCCACATAGACCTCGGGCACGTCAATGGGCAAAAGTTGCGTAAGTTGAATATTGGCTTTCTGCAGCTGCGGACGCGCAATTTCCAAAACCTCCGGCAAGAGTTCGGAGAGTTGCGTGGGCTCCAAGCGAATTTCCATGGGGCGCGTGAAGTCCAGGAAACGTTTTACGACCGCGTCGAGGCGGTCGATCTCTTTGTCCAGCACGTGGACGGCTTGCTGCGCGCCGCCATCCTGATCCGGCGGAAGCGACTCCTTCAAATTTTCCAGCCACAGCCGCATGGAGTTCAGCGGATTTTTAACTTCGTGCGCCACGCCCGCGGTGATGCGCCCCAGCGCCGCGAGGCGCTCGCTGACCTGCAGTTGCGTGTTGATGCTTTCTAGCGAATCGAGATCGCGAAGCGTGACCAATGCGCCGATGCGCTCGCCACCTTCCTGAATGGCCTGCACGCTGACTCCGACGCGTCGCACGCCTGCCGCGGTGGTCAATTCCGTTTCGGCGGCCACTTCGCTGAGATCTTCGCCTTCCACATGCAACACGGCGCGCAAAGGGTGGCCTTCGGGGAAAATTTCCGTGACCCGACGCCCGAGAAATTCTCCGGACGAAGCGCCCAGGAATTTTTCGGCCGCGGGACTCACCATCACGGCGCGCGCATCACGCGTGAAGAGCAACAATCCATCTTCCAGACCGGCCATCACCGAGTTCATGTTTTCGCGGAGCGTGCTGAAAATTTCGTGCACGCCACGCAGTTGCTGCCCCACCTGGGTAATTTTTCTGCTGACCTGCCCCAGTTCGTCGCCGCTCCCGCCAAAAACTCCGGGACTCGCCACCGGCGCGTCATATTGACCGGCGGAAATGCGGTCGAGTTGCGCGGCGATATCACGTAATGGAGCAAGTGTCGCGCCGCTCACGACCGCGGCGAGGACTGTGCAGATCACCAGTGCCAGAAGAACGATGGTTCCCGAAGTTTTGAGACTCGGCGCAATCTCGTTCAGCAATAACCCGGTGGATAACACCACGCGAACTTCGCCGAAAGGCTTGCCCGACATGTTAAACGGATAGTCGTACTCGTAAATCTTCGACGGGCCGCGCAAAACTTTCACCTGTTTCACAAAGCCGCTCTGCACCAGTTGCGACAAGGGCGGCCGCCGCGGCTGCGTTTTGCCCGGCAGCGATTCGTCGTTTGAAATTAAAACCAGCCCTTCATCATCCGTGATGGAAACTTCGTAAACCGAAGGCGAGCTGATGGCTGCTTCCAGTTGCGCCTGCAGCCCCGCGTTGATCTCGAACGCCCGCCGCACGTAGTCGTGAATGTCGTCGGGATCGTCGGAAGAAGGACGCAGACCGTGGC